>CALLNY010000008.1 GCA_938005475.1 uncultured Bacteroidia bacterium
CTTTGATGCAAGCTGTATCAATCTCGGGAATATTAAACCCTAATATGTATATCGTTGTTATTGGTAGTATCGTCTTTTGTTGATAAACCTCATCCTCTTTTTTGTATTGCTCTACAAGATAATTACGAAATCGCATTAAATCAATTTGATTCCTAGCTTTTTGAATCTCTATAAGTACCTTCCTAATTTCGCCTTTTTCTGTTTTGGATAGTAGCTATGAAATCTAAACGAGATACCGCTAAACCCTCAAGTCTATCCGTATAAGTAAATTCTTGGGGCTTCACTTCTAATTCAACAATATTTTCGTCAAGAAGAGTTCCAATGAAAAACTTGGCTACTTTATCGTTTTCCATCAGTTTCTTGAACACTACATCATAAATAGGATTGGCTATAACCATAACGCAAAAATAATTTAAAAAATGGTACTTAAAATCTTTAAAATAAAATTTAATTCCTCATGTTGTAAATCAGGAAACAAAGGCAAAGTAAAAATTTGATTTTTAATAATTTCGCAATTTGGATAATCTTTTTGATTGAATCCAAGATTTTTGTAAAAACTGAATTCGTATATAGGTTTAAAGTGGATACTGGGTTGAATACCATTTTTTACTAAATTATGAATAATTTTTTCACGGGGGAGCGTGGATTGATTTTTTACTATCATGAGATGCCAAGCACTATGTGAATTAGGAAGAGGTAGAATGGGTTTTAGATAAGGAAATTTTGCGAAGAATTCTAAATATTGTTTTGCAATTTGTTGTCTTTTTTGAAGAAATAAATGAATTTTAGAAAGTTGTATACGTCCTAATGCGGCGGTAATATCGTTCATATTTAATTTGTAGCCGGGTAGTAAAATATCATATTGTTTAAAAGTATTTTTTTCTTGCCTTTTAATAGGATCTAAATCAAAGCCGTGATTTTTAAGGTTACGCCAGAAATTTTCATACGAATTATTAGTAGAAATTATCATACCACCTTCACCGGTTGTAATATTTTTGTTTGCATAAAAACTAAAAGCACCACCTAAACCAAAAGTTCCGACGGGTTGGTTTTCGTAAGAAGCTTCTATGGCATGGGCACAATCTTCAATCACAGCGATTTGATGAGCATTAGCCCACTCCATGATAGGTTTCATATCGCATGGGTGCCCTGCAAGATGAACTACAATAATAGCTTTTGTACGGGGAGTAGTTTTTGCTTTAATGGACTCAATATCAATATTTAAAGTTTCGGGATTGATATCTGCAAAAACTAACTTAGCACGATGGTGTAATACAACGTTTGCAGTAGCAACAAAGGTTAAAGGAGTTGTAATAACTTCATCATCGGGCTGTAAATTTAAAGTAGCTAATAATAAAAATAATGCGGCAGTTCCTGAATTCACTGCAACAGCAGTGTTTACTGATTTGTACTCTGCAAATTCTTTTTCAAAAGCGGTACATTCTTTGCCTGTTGTAATCCAACCCGATTGTAATACTCGTTGCACTGCTTTATACTCATGTTTATCAAAACTGTAACGATGGAAAGGTATTTTCATTGAAATGCAAAATAACTCAAAAACTTAAGTTTATCCTAATTTTTATTTTTGTAAATGGTCTTTTACTAATTTTGGATTATAAATAAATTTATGTTAAGACTGAGTTTTTATATCACGACTTTGGTTTTTGGTTTTATTCTTTCTATCAAGTTTTTTCCTTTAGAATTTGAATTTTTAGATCCGCTCAATCAAGCATTAGAGGACTTTCAAATCACGGATTTAATTTTTAAAGAGTTTAAGGAGGAACAACAAGATACGCATATAGTTTTTGTAAATATAGGCTTTTTAAATCGTGTAGAAATTGCACAGCAGATAGAAAATATAGCCAAGTTTCATCCCAAAGTAATCGGTATAGATGCATTATTTGCTCAACCTAGAGATTCAGAATGGGATTCTGCCTTATCTAGGGTATTACAAAAATATGGTCAGAACATCGTGATGGTAAATGCTTTTGAGCAATATAATCCAGACAAAGGAAAAGCGGACTCTATCAGTCAGTCTATGAAATATTTTTCAGATTATGTTCATCAGGGATATTCTAATTTAGATGATAGAAGTTTGTTAACAGTAAGAAATTATAGACCTTTTACAGTGGTTAGAGATAGTCTTTTACCTGCGTTTTCAACACAGATAGTCAAACTTTATGCTCCTGAAAAATGGGAAATTTTAAAAAATAGAAATCAAGAATTTGAGACTATCAATTATAGAGGGAATTTTGATAAATATTATGCAGTAATAGAAGCTGAAGATGCTTTAAATTCAACACTTGATTTCAGTTTTGTGAAAAATAAAATTGTACTTTTCGGTTATTTGAATTCACAAAAGGATGCTATTGATATAACGGATAAATTTTTTACTCCACTAAACACCAAAATGGCTGGGCGTTCTTTGCCCGATATGTACGGTATTGTAATTCATGGAAATATAATTTCAATGGTGCTTTCACAAGATTACATTGAAAGTATGTCATGGCTAACTTCTGTTGTCATAGCTATCATCGTTTGTTTTATGAATATATTGTTTTTGCTATATATTTACTTTAAAAAAAATCATTTATACGATATTATTACGAGAGTTATGCAATTATCAGAGTCTTTGTTTTTATATTATGTAATTATATGGTTGTTTGATAGTTATCGTTATGAGACGGATTTATTACTTACATTTATTGTTATTGCTATAGCACCTGATATATTAGAGTTCTTTATGCATTTCTATGAAAAATGGAATGATAAAAAGATATAATTATCTTTCATCAAATTTTCAAATAATTTTATATCTTATTGATTTTTAATTAGTAAAGAAATTTAATAACTTTTCAAAGAGGAATTTTTTCAAAAAAATTTGGTAGGTTAAAAGTTTCATTAGAATTTTACGTTTTGATAAACCGAAAAAGTAGGTCTATATGTTAGTTCAAGAATATTTATATGGATATTTAGCTATCAGTATTGCTTTATTTGTGATAGGAATGATAGGAGTATTGACACGAAAGAATGCTATTATAGTATTTATGTGCGTTGAGCTGATGTTAAATGCGGTAAATTTGTTTTTAGTAACTTTTTCACGATACTATAATGACCCCGCAGGATCTATGTTTGTTTTTTTTGTGATGTGCGTAGCGGCGGCAGAGGCTGTTGTAGGTTTAGCAATTATCATTGCGTTATTCCGAAATAAGCAGGATATTGATATCAACAATTTTAATTTATTTAAGTGGTAATTTAGGTTATGGATATACAAAATTTATTGCCTTTGGTAGTTATACTACCATTTACAGGTGCGGCGATTATTGGATTATTAGGTTTTTTATCACCGAATTTTCGGAAACAAGAAGGCTTGATAGGGGGATTAGCCGTGGCTATGGTCGCAATTCCTTTCGTGATTTATTTGATAGCCTTTCTAAATTTTGATGGTAAACCCCTAATATTTGATTTATTTTCATGGATGGAAACCCCGGACCTAAAAATTAGATTTTCTTATGAATTAGACGAATTGTCTTTGATAATGGGTATGATTGTTACGGGGGTTGGCTCTCTCATACATTTATACTCTATTAGTTACATGCACGGTGATAAGGGTTATTATAAATATTTTCTTTATTTGAATTTATTTATTTTTGCTATGACCAACCTTGTTTTAGGAGATAATTTAGTAGTTCTTTTCTTGGGCTGGGAAGGTGTAGGGGCTTGTTCTTATTTCTTAATTGGTTTTTGGTTCAAGGATATGGAAAAAGCCAAAGCCGCTCAAAAAGCTTTCGTTGCGAATAGAATTGGAGACTTTGCTTTATTAACAGCAATGTTCTTGATTTATTCTACAACAGGTACCTTAACATTCAGAGAGTTTCTTTACATTGGTTATGACCCTGTAACATTGAAATGGATTTGTTTATTAGTGTTTATTGCCGCAACGGGTAAATCAGCTCAGATTCCATTGTATGTATGGTTACCTGATGCTATGGCAGGTCCTACACCGGTTTCTGCTTTAATTCACGCCGCAACGATGGTTACCTCAGGTATCTATTTAATTGCGAGAATGAGTTGGATGTATTACAACGCTCATGAAGTTTTAGCTTTTATTGCCATTATAGGGGCATTGACAGCAGTTTCTGCCGCTATGACCGCTATCGCACAAAATGATATCAAAAAAGTTTTAGCTTACTCTACGGTTTCACAGTTAGGTTTCATGTTTATGGCTTTAGGTGCGGGTGCATTTACTACTGCAATTTTCCACGTTATGACACACGCTTTCTTTAAAGCATGTTTGTTCTTGGGGTCTGGTTCTGTAATACACGCTATGGAACATGCCCATGCCGCCCCTGACCCTCAAGATATCCGTTTTATGGGTAACCTCAAAAAATACATGCCCCATACGAGCAAAACATTTTTCATTTCAACATTAGCAATTGCGGGTATTCCTCCCTTAGCGGGATTCTTCTCAAAAGATGAAATTTTAGGAAAAACCTTTGCCGCAGGGCATGAAAATACCATTTATTATTTAGTTTGGTTTATCGGAATTTGCACTGCTTTTATGACCGCTTTCTATATGACACGTCTGTATGTATTAACTTTTGAAGGTAAAGAAAGATTTCAATATCAGCGTACCCATGACGAGCACGCTCACCATGAACACGATGACCATCATCATGAACCTCATGAGTCTCCTGCCATCATTACCATTCCCCTTTGGATTTTAGCTATACTCGCAATAGTAGGTGGTTTTTTAGGATTGCCTGAAATTATTGGGCATGGGCATTACAATTGGATTTCGCATCATTGGTTGGGGGGTGGTGGTTCGCCATTAGTCAAAAATATCACGCTTCATGCTTCTTTCTTTACCGAAATTATTTTGATTGTGCTTTCTATTGCAATAGGGGTTATTGGAGTTTCATTAGCATGGAAATTATATACCACTCAAGGCTTACAAGGTGACGAAGTAGTCAAATCTAAATTAGGTGGATTCTATAAGGTGCTTCAAAATAAATTCTATGTGGACGAATTCTATAACGCTGTGATTGTAAGACCATTTGTTTTTCTCTCCGATAGATTTGTGATGTTTTTAGATAAAGAAATTGTGGATGGTGCCGTAAATGGTGCTGCTGACCTCACCGACATAACCGGAGGAATTATCAAAAAGTTACAAACGGGTCTAATACAAAATTATGTCTTGATTATGGTTTGCGGAGTTATAGCAGTGATTGCTTATCTTATGTTATAATTCATTCATAATACTAACAAAAAAACTGGTAAATTTTTTTACCAGTTTTTTATAAATTATAGGATTAGTGCACTACACTAAAATTTCTAACAACCTACTTTAAAATAAAAAAATTCAAGTATATTTGCGACATCATGAAAAAATTTTTATCTCTATTCACTAACAAATATTTTCTATTTTTGGTTATAGCTTTATTATGGATGTTATTTTTTGACCGCCATGATTTGATGTTTCAATATAGATTACAAAAAAAAATTCAGCAGTTAGAGCGAGATAAATTATATTACCAATATGAGATTCAAAAACTTAATGAGGAAAGGTTAATGCTTATAAAGAATGAAGAGGCATTAGAAAAATATGCACGGGAACAGTATTGGATGAAAAAAGCAAACGAGGATTTATACATCATTGTGAATGACTAATCCCACAAAAAATTTATGCTAAAACCTAAAAGAGAAAAAATTATAAATTTATTAAAAGATACGGAGTTAAATAGGTTAGTTTTGGTACAAGGATGGGTCAGAACTATTAGAAATAGTAAAAAATTTTCGTTCATTGAACTAAATGATGGTTCAACTTTAAACAATATACAAATTTTTGTCGATCATGAAATTATAAGGACGGAACTACTTAAAGCAATCAGTACGGGTGCATGTATAGGGGTTCATGGGATGTTAGTAGCATCTCAGGGTAAAAATCAATCATCAGAAATTCAGGCTAGTACTATTGAAGTATATGGTTTAGCAGATCCTGAAACTTATCCTTTACAAAAGAAAGGGCATAGCCTTGAATTTTTAAGAGAGATTGCTCATTTAAGGGTGAGAACCAATACTTTTAGTGCTATTTTTAGGTTAAGGCACGCTATGGCTTTTGCAATTCACCAATTTTTTCATGATAAAGGATTTTTTTATATACATACTCCTATTATTACAGGTGCTGATACAGAGGGTGCTGGCGAGATGTTTTTAGTTACTACCTTGAACTTGAACAGTCTCCCAAGAGATGATAAGGGTAATATCGATTTTAAAGAAGATTTTTTTGGTAAACCAACTCATTTAACGGTCAGTGGGCAATTGAACGCAGAACTAGCTGCATTAGGTTTATCAGAGGTCTATACTTTCGGACCTACTTTCCGAGCAGAAAAATCGAATACACCTAGACATCTCGCAGAATTCTGGATGATTGAACCTGAAATGGCTTTCTATGATTTAGAAGATAACATGAACCTTGCCGAGGAATTGTTAAAGTATCTTACCCAATATGCCTTAAATTATAATTTAAATGACCTTAAATTTTTAAACGATCATTATGATAATCAGTTACTGGATAGGCTTCATAATGTAGTTAATACTACATTTGTACGTTTAAATTATACAGATGCGATTGATATTTTATTAAATTCTGGTAAAAATTTTGAGTTTCCAGTTGCCTGGGGGGTAGACTTACAATCGGAACATGAGCGTTTTTTAGTAGAAGAGCATTTTGAAAAGCCTGTCATTCTTACAAACTATCCTAAGGATATTAAGGCTTTCTATATGAAAATGAATGATGACGAAAAAACTGTTCGTGCAATGGACGTATTATTTCCTAAAATTGGTGAAATTATTGGGGGTTCACAAAGAGAAGAAGATTATTCTAAATTATTAAAACGTATTCGTGAATTGAACTTACCTGAGGAGGAGTATTGGTGGTATTTAGATACTCGCAAGTTTGGAACTGCTCCTCATAGTGGTTTTGGTTTAGGTTTTGAGCGCTTGATGTTATTTATTACAGGAATGACTAATGTTAGAGATGTTATTCCCTTCCCACGTACTACTAAAAACGCTGAATTTTAATTATTTATGTACTTAATTCGTAAAGCAATTCCTGATGATATCCCATTTTTGATTGAATGCATTTTAGCGGCTGAAGGTTTTGCAGGAAAATCTACTTATGAAATTATTTTTGATTTGTCAAGAGAAGAAATTACTAATATTCTTACTCAAATTTTTCAAGAAGATATTGAAAATCAAGAGATTTGTTTGCAATCCTTTGCAGTTATTGAATACCAAAAGCAACTAGTTGCAGGGTGTGCCGCATGGATAGAAGGTAAAGAAGAAATAGGCTCTGGTACGCTCAAAGCAACCGCTTTTTCTTATTTTGTTTCAGACAAACTTAAAAATAATCCTAAAATGGAGGCTATTGCAGAAGTTAATATTACAAGAACCTTTCATGCTATACAACTTGAATCCTTTTATACTGTCCATGAATTTCGTGGAAAAAAGCTATCTAATTTATTAATAGATTTTCACATAGGAAATTTAAAAAATAAAGATACGCATTATGCAGAAATTATTACTGTTACAGAAAATACTATTGCATTGAAAGCTTACCAGAATGCGGGTTTCAAAATAGCGGAGGTCTCTAGTTCGGAAAATCCATTAGTTCAAGAGATCTTGGGTGGTAAAGGTAAAACTTTATTAAGGCGTAAAATTTAATTACTATGAAACTTCTAAATGATTTTCAACAAAATAAATTAAAAAATGCTAAAAAATTAGCAATTTTAATTGATCCAGATTTTTATCATGAAAGTCGTTTAGACTTAATACTTGAAAAATGCAAGCATAGTCAAGTTTCATATATTTTCGTAGGAGGTAGTTTTCTTTCCCAAAATGCTACTGATGAGCTTATTCAACGGATAAAAAGTGAACTATCTATACCTATAATCATTTTTCCGGGAAGTTGTTTTCAAATATCTGTTTATGCAGATGCAATTTTTTTTATGTCTTTGATAAGCGGTAGGAATCCTGAATATTTGATAGGGCAACAGGTCGTGGCTGCCCCACTTTTAGAAAAAATGAATATAGAAATTCTTCCAACGGGTTATATGCTTGTAGAAGGTGATTATTTAACAACAGCTCATTATGTAAGCAACACATTACCACTCCCTAAAAATAAACCTAATTTAGCATATGCGACCGCATTAGCTGGGAAGTATTTAGGGCTCAAAATCATGTATTTAGATACAGGAAGTGGAGCTTCTGCTCATGTCCCTGCTCCCATTATAGAAAAAGTAAGTAAGATACCTGATTTACCAATCATTGTAGGTGGGGGGATAACTCAACCGAACGAGGTACATCAATTATGGAGAGCAGGTGCTGATGTTGTGGTAGTAGGTACTATCATCGAGAAAAATCCCTATTTTTTAGATTTTTTTAGTTAAGCATTTTTTATACAAGATATGTTTTGAACTTGCAAATAATCAAAACAAGAAGTAGTATGAACTACTGTTATTAATTTAGTTCTACAACACTAAATCTTTGATTTGTAATTGAAGTAAAATATCACGAACCGCTTGTGGAGAGTCAGTGGTACAAAGTTTTTGTTTAGTTTCTTTGAAGAATGGAATACTTTTAAAATAGTTACCGTAGTGTTTGCGCATTTCAAGAAGACCCTGTTTTTCTCCTTTCCATTGTAAAGCAAATTCAAAATGTTCTAAGCAGACGCGTGCTCGTTCTGATAAAGAAGGTGGTGGGAGTAGTTGATGGTTCTTAAAAAAGTGTTTAATTTCGTTAAATATCCAAGGGTAACCGATAGCGGCTCTCCCAATCATGATACCATCAACACCGTAGCGATTTTTATATTCTAAAGCTTTTGTTGGGCTGTCAATATCACCATTTCCGAAGATGGGAATAGTTATACGAGGGTTTTCTTTTATTTTACCAATAAGTGACCAATCTGCTTGTCCTTTGTACATCTGAACTCGGGTTCTTCCATGAATAGTAAGTGCTTTTATACCAATATCTTGTAACCTTTCAGCAACTTCTTCAATATTTTTTGAGGTATCATCCCAACCTAAACGAGTTTTCGCTGTTACAGGCAAATGAGTAGCCTTTACGACGGCTTCTGTCATTTTCACCATGAGTGGGATATCTTTTAATAGGGCGGCACCTGCGCCTTTACAAGCTACTGCTTTAACAGGGCAACCGTAATTAATATCAATTAAATCCGGATTCACAGCAGTAGCAATCCGGGCACATTCTGCCATAGTATCTATATCAGAACCAAAAAGTTGTATTCCAATGGGTCTTTCATACTCAAAAATATCTAATTTTTTTTTGCTTTGAGCGGCATCACGAATTAAACCTTCTGAAGAAATAAACTCGGTATACATTAAATCCGCACCATGCTGCTTGCATACTTTACGAAATGGTGGGTCACTTACATCTTCCATCGGAGCCAGAATCAAAGGAAAATCTTTTAAAATTATATGCTCACCAATTTTTATCATGATTATTCAGTGGCAAATTTACTGCGGTTCTTGTAAATTAAGTATTTAGCAAGGTTATATGCGGTTAAAGCATATAAAACACCAAAGGGTATATCAATTACATAATGCTGTTTTATGAAAATAGTTGATAAGCAAATGCTTATCGCAACTATGAAAACTGGAACAAAGAATCTTCTTTGGTATACATAAAAAAAAACAGAAACTAAAACGGAGTGCCCTACATGTAAAGAAGGCAGTAAATTGTAGCCAGGGTCAACAGAAAATATACCGTAAACTAATTGATAAGTCCAATTGATTGGTTCTACGGAGGGTCGTATCATTTTTGTGGGGAGTAGGATAAAAGTGGAAATGGCTGTAGTTTCTAGTACGGCAAATGCTGTTACAACGTGATAAAATTGGAGGCGAGTAGCGGAAATAGGCACAACTAAAAGCATAAAAGGAAAATAAATGTAATAAGGATATATAAACTCTGGAATAAATGGAATCCAATCATCCCAATGTGTTTTAATCATAGTAAAAGCACCCCCACTTCTTTCAAAAGCTAAATTTACTTCGTTAGCGTAGAAATAAAAATAAGCCGCTATTGTAATGAATAGGGTAGTAACTAATAATTTCTCTATATTCAAGCTTATTCGCATAGTTTAAGAATTTTACATGCAAAAATAAAAAATTTTTTCACATAATTTATTTTTATTAATTTTGAGCATAAAAAAATTTTTATAATGAAAAACTGTTTTAAAAAAGGGTTTCTATTCTCGTTTTTAATAGTCTTAAAAATACAAGCACAGTCCACCAAAGTATATGATTTTTATTACGATAGGTTTAGTTGTAAAAATCCAAAAGGACTGATTGAATATTTGAAGATTGGTAAAAAAAAACAAAAAATATTTTATGCCACCTCAAAGAATTCAGAAGAAGATATACCTTTGAAAATTTTAAATCCTAATGCAACTTTTTTAGATTATTATGGAGAGGGAACAAAAGTACAATTTCCTAACGATAATAAAATATACATTTTAAAAGCATATCCCTCCTGTGAAAATTTTATTGAGTGTCATAATCCCGATGGTACCGTACAAAAATTTGAATTCATAAGAGAATTAGGAGGCACTTATCGTTGTATCAATTTAAATAATACCATAGAATATTTGTATATTAATTATATAAACTCCAAGAACCTGAAAGTAAAATATTCTTCTAATAAAAATCCTCGATGGGTAACTTTAAAAGTATCGAATATTAAAATAAATACTAACGCTCCCGTTTTCCTGGATTACGAGTATATTGAACAGTTTGAAGTTCAGTTCCCAAATGCACCGCAAAAATATATTGTTATTATTCCGCAAAAAGAAGAAAATATAGAATTTCCTATTGTGAAGGTCAAAAATCCAGATGGAACCGTTCAAACATTTCAATGGATAAATAAGGAGTAAGAAAGTATTTATTATTATATTAGTAAAATTACAAGACCACTTAAAATTTTTTAGTGGTCTTGTAATAAATTATTAGTTTTTAGAGTAAAGTAGTTTAAAGAATTTATTGTCATTGAAAGATAACCAAACTTGGTCAATGTCTTTGGCAGAAAATTTTTTATCGAAGCAGATCCATTTTTTTACAGTTGTACCACCTTTTAAATTGAAAATACAGGCATAGTCACTGGATTCATTTTTGGCTTCTGTTTTATAATTATAAAACAAATCACCATTTTTTAATAAAATATATACTTTGTAATCATTCCACTTAAAATCTTCTTTTGATTTGTTTATCAATCCGATTTGTGCAACAGTATAAACAGAACCATCATTTCTTTCCATACCTTCAATGGTATTGGTATAAAATCCAAACAAGAAATCAATGCTTTTATCAGGAGTGCTAATTTCCTCATAATAAAAACCTTGACCATAAATTTTTTGAGTTAACAAAAGAACAATTACAACTAAAAACTTTAATACTTTCATATGACATGTATTTTAGAAATAACATTACAAAAATACTAAATAAGTTTAATGAACTGCATTAATTAGTAAGAATCTTTTTATTTTGGGTATAAATTTATGTGGGTTATTTATTCAATGACTAAAGAATAACTATAAACACCGCAACCCCCAAAATAGCCTAATGCACCGTTGGAGATATTTCCTTTTACATTATCCGCAGGAGGTGCAAAGGGTCCGCCACCTAAAAGTTGTTTTATCAAAGAGACGTAATAATAAAAAGTGGGCTGATCTATGTTCCATAGTTCTAATTTGGCAGTATCTCCTCTATCGAATTTGAATGGTAAAGCAAAAAAGATGGAGTTCCCATCTACAAGGATGTCATCCGTGATAAAATAATCCCCAATACCATTAAATAAAGAATCATTCTTGAAGCATAGTACTCTGTAATAGTTTATACCTACGGGTTCTTTACCAATAGAAATCAAGTAATAACCAGGCTCCCTAACAATATTGGTATTATTGATATATTCATAAATAATAGTATCAATCTTTACGACTTCGGGTAGAAAGGCTTTTGCTTGATAAATTTTTCCTTCTGCAAAGATTTTAAGGAAATAATTTCTGTTGGGAGTACCTTCAAATACTTTGCTGGTTCGGAATATTCCATTAGATATATTTACAAGAGTATCAATTCTACCTGCATCGTCAGATAAAATCACAATAGCATCATTGATACCGGGATAGTTGTTACTCTCTTGAAAATTATTTGTTTTTCTGACACTTATACGCTGATAAAGGCTATCGGTTCGGATAAAACCTTCAATAAATACTCGGGGTTCTGAACTTTTTAATTGTAGTTCAACTTCCTGCTCGCAAGCAAAAAGCAATAAACTTAAAACTATGAAGATTAAATCGTGAATTTTCATATTAAAATTTGAAATTATAAGTGATGGATGGAATGATAGAAAATAAATAAATTTTGATGACACGAGTTTTAGATTTATCGTTAGGGTCATTTTCAAAGCGAAAAGCCCAAGCGTTTTTTCGTGCGTAAACATTGAAAATACTGAAGTTCCAGCTACTTTCTAATTTTTTGCTGGGTTTGTTTTTTAGAGTAGCGGATATATCCAAACGATGATAATTAGGCATTCGGTCATTGTAAAGTTTATCATAGCGTAGAATTGTTTGCCCATCTAATTCATATTTACCTGTTGGAAAGGAGATAGCATTACCTGATGCAAAGACCCAAGTCACAGATAAATTAACTCTATTATGAGGGTCGTAGCTTAATACAATATTACAGTCATGGCGGCGGTCATTTCGAGCGAAGTAAGGTTCGTTGTTGTTAATAAAAGGCATTTGACGATAAGTCCATGATAAAGTATAACCTATCCAACCTGTAAATTTACCTGAATTTTTTTTTAAGAATAATTCAAGTCCATAAGACCATCCTTTTCCGAAGGCAAGTTGTTTTTCTATTTGTGGATTTAAGAATAAATTTGCATCAGGTTGGAACTCAATTTGATTTTGTAGCCACTTATAATAAATTTCTACGGAGGTTTCCAATCTATTATCCATAAAATTTCTGAAATAGCCACCTGCGATTTGGTCAGCGATTTGGGGTTTTACTTCTGAGGAGGCGGGTATCCATATATCCGTTGGCAAAGAAGAAGCGGCATTAGAAACTAAATTTAAATATTGCCGTGTACGAGCGTAAGAACCTTTTAAAGCACTTAACTCGTTGATATTATAATTTAGGCTAAGGCGAGGTTCAATTCCTTGATAAGTTTTTAGCATTTTTCCAAAAGGAACTGAGGTAGTATCAATAGGTCTATTATCACGAGGACTTGCAAAAGTGTAGAGGGTAGTGGGTCCTATATCGGCAAAAAAGCTATAACGTAGCCCATATTTCATACTAATTGTCTCATGTATTTTGTGGTCATTCGTGATATAAAGAGCTTGTTCATAGCCATGGCGGATAGGCAATCGATACGGAGTAATGTTAGATTTTCCTGTAGGTTTCAAATCTGCGCGTAGAAAGGAATGATAGAAAGCTTGTTGCCCAAATTTAAGGTGCATTTTTTCATTCCAAAAGAAATCAAAATCGGTTTTGAGGCTGTAGTTAGTTGCCCCCGAAGTATATTGAGCATTTTCTGAGGATTGTTTGATATCAAATTGGTATTGAAAATCCGAGAAAATGAATGAATTGTTCATAAAAAGTTTCGCATTGAATTGGTGATTCCATCGAGCGGTTAAAGTAGCATTGCCCCAATTAAAACCAAATTCATTACCAAAATCAAAAACATCTTTACCAAAATAACTGGATATAAAAACTCTGTTTTTTTCATTGATTTCATAATTGGCTTTTGCGTTTAAGTCGTAGAAGAACAGTTTATTTTGGTTGATTTTAGGGTTATTAGAAAATTTCAGGAAAGCGTCTGCGTAAGTTCTTCTTCCGGACATAATAAAAGAACCTTTTTCTTTGGTGATAGGACCTTCCAATGTTAAACGGGAGGCAATAGTACCTATACCACCTTTGAGCACATATTTTTTGTTGTTACCTTCATTCATTTTGATATCTAGGACTGCGGAGAGCCTGCCTCCATAATTAGCGGGCATACCACCTTTGTAAAGTATAATATCTTTCACAGCGTCCGAATTGAAAACAGAAAAGAATCCAAACAGATGAGCGGCGTTGTAGACAACCGCTTCATCAAGCAAGACTAAGTTTTGGTCTGCGCCTCCCCCTCTAACATAAAAACCCGTATTACCGTCTCCTGCAAAAACTACCCCAGGAAGCATCTGTATCGCTTTGAGAACATCCACTTCACCAAAAAAAGCAGGCATCGTTTTGATGGTCTGAATATCTAATTTCTGTACACTCATTTCTACTGATTTGATATTTTCATCAGCTCTTTTATCGGTTATTATAACCTCCTCCGTAGAAAGCCCTTCTTGTTGTAATTCAATGATTACCTTTACATTTTCTTTTACATTAAATGTCTGCTCATGAGTTACATATCCTAAATACTTAACTACCAAAGTAAACTTATCTTGGGGAACCTTCAAAGAAAAAAAACCGTAGTCATTAGTCAAAGCACCTTTTTGGGTTTCTTTTATGAATACCGTTGCTCCTATTAAGGACTCTCCAGAAGATGAGTCACGTACATAACCACTGATAGTGTATTCTTTACTTTGAGAATAGAGCTCTTGTCCTAATAATGTCCAAAACAAAAGGAATAAATATCTCCTTTTTAAAAATTGCATAATTTTCAAGATGCAAAAATAATGAATTTTTTATTATGCTTTTTCAATTTTTTTTGAAAGCAAGTACTAATATAAACTAAAAAAAAGGGGAATTTGTATTTTTAGGAAAATCAAAAAATAACAACATGCCTGTGCCTCCCGAGACTTCTTGCCATGTTCCTGGGAATTTTAAACAAGCCATAGCCGCTGTAGCAAAGTAACCTACTTCTTTACCTGCTAAATAATTGGTTAACAACGAAATTGTAGGATTATGTCCAATCATTAAAATCGTATCTACTTCTTCGGGGAAATTTTCTATTATCCTCAACAAAGTTTGAAGTGTTGAATCATAAATTTTGGGCTCTACTTGAATAGGAATATCAGAATTTAAAGCCTCACGTACAAGCTGCGCAGTTGTATAGGCTCTGACCGCATCCGATGTATATATCAATTGGGGTATTATACCACTGTTTTTTATTCTTCGCCCCATCTCAGGAGCATTCCTTAACCCTCGTTCATTCAAGGGTCGCTGAATATCTGATAAAGGTAAATCCCATGAGGACTTAGCATGACGCATCAATATGAGTTTTTTCATCTTAAGTTATTGTTAATGGATAAGGTGTTGAATACTTAATTACTACTTGATTGTTTTTCCATATATATCGAAACCAGTACCATTGACTAACTAAAAATACCAAACTAAATCCAACCCATAAAAAGAAGTATTGATAAACATATACAAGACCTAAAATTCCCACGCTGATACTTATGATCCTAAAAATCTCGGACTTATAAGCCCAGGTTTTGTTTTCCATTATTCCTCCTAAATTCAACAGTGATAATAAAACCCAAAAAGCTCCGCTGATAACTGTAAATTGAATTTCAATATTGGTATTAACAAAGTCTGTTGCTAATTCTAACAGTTGCGTAGAAAAAAGTAATACCACGATAAAATGGAACAATAAATAGTAGATTGTTGAAGGGGGCAAATAGGTATCATATTTTTGGTAATAGGATTTATCTATTTCAACAGGTACAATAGGACCTCCAAGTTCTTCTGGTCTCCAACCAGGTTTCCCAAATAAAACTTTAAGTTTATTTTTTATACCTTTTACTTTACCAACCTCTTGAAAAAGTGATTTATAACTGCCGAGGTTCGCCCATATTGGATTCCAACTATTCAAAGGGATTGTTATTCCATAGGTAGGTTCTTCGTGTTCCTCTTGAAAAGTACCAAACATTTTATCCCAAATAATAAAAACTCCTGCATGATTTTTATCACAATATTTGGGGTCTTTTCCATGATGTACTCGGTGATGGGATGGAGTATTCATAAAAAGCTCTAAAAATCCTAATTTCCCGATAGCTCTTGTATGTATCCAAAACTGATAAATCAAATTTACTCCAATACATATAAACCACATATCAAAAGGAACTCCCGCAAAAGCAAAAATTAAATAATAAAACCATGAAAAAAATTGTTGAAAAACACTTTGCCTCAATGCTACCGCTAAATTATATTCTTCCGACTGGTGATGTACAACATGCGATGCCCAAAATAATGCAATTTCATGTGAATGACGATGAAACCAATAATAAACAAAGTCCACAGCAATAAAAAGTAATACCCAAGTAAGCCAAGAATTAGGATTCAGGTAATGCAAATTGAACCACTTCGGTATACTCCAATGCTCGTAAACAAAGTTGTAACCAATACCAAACAATACTATCTTCATGAAAATATCCGCTACTTGTTGTGTAATACCACAACTTAAATCATTGATTGTATCCGTGAAGCGATAATAATTTAATTTACCATTTTTCCATAAAAATAGAATCTCTATTCCCATCAGTAAAAAGAAAAAAGGAATAGCAATTTTTACAACGTTAATCATATGGCAAAGTAAATAATAAAATTACTAATTTTCAAAATGATTTGAAAAAAAAATAATTACAACTTATTTTTTATGGTTTTTATTTATAAATTTGCGTCAATGATAAAAACAAAATTCAAAGTTAAACTTTTAGTCCTTTTAGTAGGAATTTTTGATTATTATTTGTATGCACAAATCCATCCTGATAACGTAACTATAATCAGAGATAGGTGGGGTGTTCCTCATATTTATGCAAAAACAGATGCAGAAGTAGCTTATGGTTTAGCTTGGGCTCATTGTGAAGATGACTTTCCCACCCTTCAATATCAACTGATTCGTTACAGAGGTAGAATGGGAGAATATGAAGGTATCAACGGAGCTTTATCGGATTTTTTCTTTCATTATATTAAGACGACCGAAACCGTGGATAAAGAATATAGCCAGCTTTCCCCTGATTATCTTGCTTTTTTAAATGGTTATGTTCAAGGAATAAACGACTATGCCACTAAACACCCCAAAGAAATTCTTATGAAAAATCTTTTCCCTATCACAGACAAAGACCTCTTGAAAGGTTATGTTATGACGTTAGCGGCGATGGTAGGTTTACCGTTTGCATTAGATTATGTTCTAAAAGGAAAAGCGGACGAATACATGTTCAGGCCGGGTTCACGTGCTGAGCATCAGTGGAATGGTAAGCCCATTAGAGGTTTAGAAAGCCCGTTTGACCATGAAAGCACCATGGGTTCTAATGCTATTGCAGTACATAAATCCGCCGCAAAAGACCATAAAAATCACATTGTAATCAATCCTCACATTGGGTTAGATGATTTTATTTATTGGTATGAAGCCCACATGGTGAGTGAGCAAGGATTAAATATTTTAGGTGCATTATTTCCTGGTGCCACAAGCCCCGGTTTGGGAAGTACGAACCATCATGCATGGGCTATGACCTTCAATTGGCCTGATTACGTAGATATTTACCGCATGGAACTAAATCCTCAAAACAAAAATCAATATCTTTTTGATGGTCAGTATTATAATTTTGAAAAAAGAAAAATTAAACTGAAAATTAAGATTGCAGGTATACCTATCGTGGTTAAGAAAACAGCTTATTGGTGCCACTATGGCCCCGCATACCGTATCAAAGACGGTAGAGTTTATGCAACACGTTTTGCCGCAAACATCACTACAAAAGCTGGTGAACAATGGTATCGTATGGCTAAAGCACAGTCCTTTGAAGAATTTATAGACGCTCTCAAAATGAGAAATATACCCTTGTTCAATATCATCTATACCGATAAGGATAATATTTTGTATTTCTTTAATGCTGCACTCCCCCGTAGAAATCCCAACTATAATTGGCAAAAAACACTCCCAGGGAATACCTCCGAAACCTTATGGAATGACTTTTTATCTTATGAAGAGTTACCCAAAGTGATTAATCCCGCTTGTGGCTTTGTGTATAATACTAATAATTCACCTTTTTATGCTACATGCTCCCCTGATAATTGCGATAAAAACCAATTTGAAAAACTCCATGCTTGGGATTGGAACCGCCAAAATAATCGTGCTTTGCGCTTAGAATATCTTTTAGGGCAGTACACCCAATTTGATAGAGAAATCCTTAAAAATATTAAGTATGATGACCAATATCCCGAAAATGGTGGTGTAGTAAAAACTTATCAGCATATATTCCAATTAGACCCCCATAAATACCCTGATATTCAAGATGCTATTGAATTATTGAAAACATGGAACTACCGAACTGATACCATGAATCGTGTTTGTCCTATGCTCGTTTTAACTTTTGATTATATTTTCAAGAACACTAATGCTGGATATGTTGAGCTTGAAACAGGTATTTCTATAAGTGAAAAACTGATGGTTGAAGCAATACGTTTTGCCAAAAAATGGTTATTAAAGTATTACAAAAGAATTGACCCTACCTTTGGTGAAGTTCAGCGGCTTAGAAGAAGGAATGCATCAGTTCATTATGCCATTAGTGGAATGCCTGAAATGTTATCTCCCATTGCCTCCCAAGTTGATAAAGCTGGTTACTTACTGCCTGTAAATGGTGATACCTATATCCAGTTTACAACCTATGGAGAAAATGGTTTAGAAAAAATCGAAACTATCGTACCAATGGGAGCTTCTCGTAGACCAAGTTCACCGCATTATACAGATCAAATGTCTTTATTCGCTCAAAGAAAATTAAAAACAATGACCCTAAACTTAGAAGAAGTCAAAATGAACGCTGAAAAAATTTATCATCCTAAATAAAAGCTTATATTAACGGTTCATCGTATTTTTTAATTTTAGAAAACTTAAAACAAGTATACTTTCGTTGTGCAAATTATTCATGATAATTAACTTTTTTTATTTTTGTTTCATTGCGTCTTCTTTTAAACACTCTTTTTTATACAAAATAAATTTTTGCAGATTAAAACTACAACACAACAATTTTTAAGTATTTATAGCTCGACTATGCTCACTAACCTTAAATCAATTTGTTATATGGTTGTTTATAAATTTATTTATTCATATCGTAATGCTTCTATGGGGTCTAATTTTGCGGCTTTGCGAGCAGGATAAATCCCTGATATTACTCCGACTATAAAGCAAATCATAACGGATAAAATTACCCATTTCCATGGAATAATAAATTCATTACCTAAAAAACTACCTATGAGATTACCCATTCCAATACCCATTAAAGTACCAACTAATCCACCTATTTGGCAAATCACGATGGCTTCCATTAAAAATTGAAATAAAATATGATTTTGAGTTGCTCCTAATGCTTTTCTCAATCCTATTTCTTTGGTTCTTTCCGTAACGGAAACAAGCATGATGTTCATTAATCCAATAGATGCACCAAACAAGGTAATTAAAGCTATTGCAGTTGCTGATAGTGTTAATAAAGCTAAATTTTCCATTAAAGATTCTATAAAAGAGTCACTTTTTACTACTACAAAGTTATTTTCTTCACTAGGTTTTAATTTTCTTATAATTCTGAATAGACCCGTTGCTACTTGAATAAAGTAATCAATTTCCTCAGGGTTCTGTACATACGCATTGATGGTATAAGAGCGTTTGTTATCAATAAAGGATTTTCTCATACTGGTAATTGGGATAATAGCAACTTTATCACCTCCTCCGCCAAAAGAAGTACCTCTTTTTTCTAAAACCCCAATTACACGATAAGGTCTTTTGTCAAGGTTTATAATTTTATCTATGGGATAAATTCCAGGGAAAATTTTATCTTTTACATCCGAACCCAATACAACCACATCTCTACCAAATTCTACATCTTCTTTTGTAATGCTTCGCCCTTCTGCAATTTGATATCCTTCCACAACTAAAAAATTTTCATCTGTTCCTTTGATAGCAACATTGTTATTGGTAACAAAATTTAGGTATTTAGCTTTACCTGCTTGATTAGCCACGGCATTAATATTCGCAGGAATGCCTAAATTTTCCAATTTTTCTTTTATTTGAGAAGCTTGCATAAAACTAATTTCAGGATATTGGATTTTTTTTGCTCTTGATCCTCCTATACGAAAATTACTTTCTCGGTTCTGTATCTTAAAAGTATTAGCTCCCAGTGTTGTAAAACTACTTGCTAACCAATATTTTATACTATCAATAGAAGTTAAAACTCCTACAATAGCCATAATACCAAAAGCTATAATCAATATTGTAATGCCCGCTCTCAATAAATTAGAACGAATCGCTTCTATTGCTTGTCGCAAATTCTCCCAAAACATGCTCAAAAATAAATCTTTTGTAACACTATTACATTCTTAAAAATTCATTTATGGCTTTTTTTATCCTTTTATCATTATCAAGCATAAAATTTAAGTTTTTTAAAACAACGTATAGAAAATAATAAGGAAGTTTTTCTTACTCTGGAAAAATTTGCTTCAAAGTATAAATTCAATGAAATTATTCCTTAACAATAACCCAATTTTTAAATTCAAGAAAAATTACTATATTATTCAGTAAGTTATAAATATTCTGATTTTAAGGAAGTTACTTATAGAAGCCCGAGCTAAGGAATTTGATGAACATAAAACCTAGTTCAATAATCCAATTAGTGCGAGTTCGTATTATAAAAATAAGTTCTTAAAAAAATCAAAAAAAATTTTGTAATTAAAATCTTATATTGCAATTTTGTGCTTACAAGTAACAATGAAAGATAAATGCTTGTTCATCATATTAAATATTTCGTTTTCATTGAGCATTAATCAAGTAATGATTTCAATGTTATTAAGTACACCGCTAAACTCCAATTTAGCGGTTTTTGTTTTGTAAAAACACTATGGAAAAACTAAAATTGGCAGTACAAAAGAGTGGTAGATTAAGTGAAAAATCATTACAACTACTCAAAGAATGTGGTATTAAATTATTAAATGAAGACCGTAAGTTAAGGTCTATTGCGAGTAATTTTCAATTAGAAATTTTATATTTGCGAGATGATGATATACCTCAATATGTTGAGCAAGGCGTCGCTGATACAGGTATAGTAGGTTTAAATGAGGTACATGAACAACAAAAAAACGTGGTTTTAGTGGAGTATCTTGGCTTTGCTAACTGCCGATTATCATTAGCTATACCCAAAGAAGAGGCTTATACGGGGCTTCGTTATTTTGAAAATAAAAAGATTGCAACAAGCTATCCTAATATTTTGAGAAGTTTCTTTGAACAACATCATATATCCGTAGAAATTGAAACCATAGGTGGAAGCGTAGAAATTGCACCGAGTATCGGTCTTTCCCAGGCTATTTTTGATATTGTAAGTACAGGTAGTACTTTGATAATGAATGGTTTAAAAGAAGTTCATACGGTCATGAAAAGTGAAGCTGTGCTTATAAGAAATTTCCAATGTTCTGAAAACAAAATGTTAATTTTAGAAAAATTGCTCTTTCGAATTAGAGCTGTAAAGAATGCCTCTGAGAATAAGTATATTTTGTTAAATGCACCAAACGAGGTTATTCCCCAGATAGTTCAAATTTTACCAGGAATGAAAAGTCCAACAATCCTACCATTAGCCCAAGAAGGCTGGAGTAGTTTACATTCTGTTGTTAAAGAAGACCAGTTCTGGGACATTATAGACCAATTAAAAGCACTCGGGGCACAAGGTATTTTGGTTTGTTCAATAGAAAAAATGGTAATTTAAAAAATATAAATTTATGATTAAAATATATCATAATCCAGAAAAAGATTCTTGGAAATCCTTAATTCAAAGACCCAAAATAAAGACAGATCTTTTAAAAAGTTTAGTACAAGAGGTATTTGGAAATGTTAAAAAAAATGGAGATGTTGCATTAAAACAATATACCGAACAATTTGATAAAGTAAAAATTGATGATTTCTTAGTTAGCAAAGAGGAAATTGAAAATGCATATAATTGCATAAATATTGAATTGAGAAGTGCAATTGTAGATGCGGGCAACAACATTAAAGAATTTCACTGTCATTTTAAGGAGAAGCGTAAAGTAATTCAAACTAAACCAGGAGTAAGATGTTGGACGGAGGCACGCCCAATTGAAAAAGTAGGAATTTATGTTCCTGGAGGCACGGCTCCCTTATTTTCAACTGTTTTAATGCTTGCTATTCCTGCCTATTTAGCAGGTTGTCAAGAAATTATTTTGTGTACGCCTCCAAATTCAGAAGGGAAAATACATCCTGCGATTTTGTTTGCCGCTTTTAATTCTGGTGTAACAAAAATTTTCAAAGTGGGAGGTATTCAGGCTATTGCCGCCATGGCGCTGGGCACTGAATCTATTCCATGTGTCCATAAAATATTTGGTCCTGGTAACCAATATGTTACAGCCGCCAAAGAATATGCATTGACCATAGGAACCGCAATTGATATGCCTGCTGGACCCAGTGAAGTTTTAATTATTGCTGATAATTACGCTAATCCTGATTTTATAGCGGCTGACTTATTGGCTCAAGCCGAACATGGAGTAGATAGTCAAGTAGTTCTACTTTCGAATAACTCTACCATCCTACAAAAAACCTTGTTTGCTTTGAAAGAACAACTTGAAAACTTACCACGAAAATCCATCGCTCAAAAAGCATTAGAGAACAGCTTCTTCATTGAATTTTCTGACTGGGATACTTGTTTTGATTTTTCTAATGAATATGCTCCTGAACATTTGATTTTAGCAGTTAAAAAACCTAAAAAATATGTTTCTAAAATAAAAAATGCAGGCTCCGTATTTTTAGGAAAATACAGTTGTGAAAGTGCAGGCGATTATGCAAGCGGTACTAATCATACTTTACCCACCGCTGGTTTTGCCAAAGTTTATAGTGGTGTATCCGTTGAAAGTTTTATGAAAAAAATTACCTTCCAAAAAATTTCAAAAAAAGGGCTGTTTAATTTAGGGCATACTATCGAAACGATGGCTGAATTTGAAGAGTTATATGGTCACAAAAATGCAGTTTCTATACGTTTAAAAAATTAAAAAATGTTTGATATTCAAAGTTTTATAAGAAAAAATATTTTAAAGTTAACACCATATTCTAGCGCTAGAAGCGAATTTAATAGTGGAGAGGGAATTCTTTTAGATGCTAACGAGAACCCTTATGGTAGTTACAATCGATATCCCGACCCTTATCAAAAAATTATTAAAAAAACTATTTCTGATATCAAACAAGTTAATGAAAATCAAATCTTTCTTGGTAATGGTAGCGATGAGGTTTTAGATGTTATTATGAGAGTTTTCTTACAACCTCAACAGGATAGTTTATTAATTTTTCCACCTACCTATGGTATGTACGAAGTGCTTGCAAACATAAACGAAATACCTTTACATGTTATCCCCCTGAACAAAGAATTTCAATTAGATATTCCTAAAATTAAGGATTTTATAAGTTACAATAAATCTAAAATGGCTATTATTTGTAGTCCCAATAATCCAACGGGAAATTCCGTTTATAATATTGAAGAATTTTTATCCATTTTTAGTGGTATTGTGGTTATTGATGAGGCATACATTGATTTTTCAAACCAAACTTCTTACTTGAATAAGCTAAATAAATATTCTCAACTAATTATTATTCAAACATTTAGTAAATCATGGGGGCTTGCTGGAATAAGAGTAGGAATGGCTTTTGCTCATCCTTTGATTATTCATTACATGAATGCTATAAAATATCCTTATAATATAAGCGTTCCTAATCAACAAGTTTTAGCTAACGCATTAAAACAATTTCATAAAATACAAAAAAAAATTCAAGTAATTTTAAAAAATCGAAAATTACTTATAGAAGGCTTACAATCAATAAAGCTTGTAAAAAAAATTTTTCCTACTGATGCAAACTTTGTTTTAGTAGAAGTTACCGATGCAAACTTTATTTATCAAAGTTTGTTAGATATTCCTATCGTGGTCCGTAATAGACATTCACAAATTCCTAATACTTTAAGAATTACTGTTGGAACAAAAAAAGAAATAAAAAGTTTATTGAACCAGTTAAGTGAATTAGATAAAATTTTATGAAAAAAAAAGTTTTATTTATAGATCGTGATGGTACTTTAATCATAGAACCACTTCCTGATAGACAAGTGGATAGTTTAGAAAAATTAGAATTTTATCCTGGTGTTTTCCAAAATTTATCTAAGATAGCCCATGAATTAGATTATGAGCTGGTAATAGTTACCAATCAAGATGGTTTAGGTACGGAGAGTTTTCCTGAGGAAACTTTCTGGCCTGCACATCAAAAAATGCTTAGAGCCTTTGAAAATGAAGGTATTATATTTAATGCAGTTCATATAGATAGGACCTTTGAGCACGAAAAAGCACCTACACGTAAGCCAGGTACAGGAATGCTAACTCGTTATTTTTCCCAAGAGTATGATTTAAAAAACTCTTTTGTAATTGGTGATAGAATCACTGACGTTCTACTTGCGAAAAATTTAGGTGCTCGGTCTATTTTATTGAATAATTTAGATTGTCCCGAAGCTGATTTAGTAACTAATTCATGGAGAGATATTTATGAATATTTAAGAGCTTTTAAACGTTCTGCCATCGTACATAGAAAAACTAAGGAAACAGATATTACAGTCAAAATTGCATTAGAGGGTTCGGGAAAAAGCAATATTTGTACGGGTTTATTTTTTTTAGACCACATGTTAGAACAAATTCCAAAACATGGACTCGTTGATTTAACTATTGAAGCTCATGGAGATTTACATATAGATGAACACCACACAGTAGAGGATGTAGCAATTACGTTAGGTCAAGCTTTTTATCAAGCAATGGGGTCAAAAAAAGGAATAAATCGTTATGGATTTTTGTTACCTATGGATGATAGCGTAGCTTATGCTGCAATTGACTTGGGTGGGCGTTCTGATTTGATTTGGAAAGTAAAATTTAAACGAGAAAGGATTGGAGATGTTTCAACAGAATTGTTCAAACATTTTTTTAAATCTTTTTGTGATTATGCTAAATGCAATTTATATGTTAAAGCAAAAGGTAAAAACGAGCATCACAAAATTGAAAGTATTTTTAAAGCATTTGCCAAAGCCATTTATATGGCAATACAAATCAATCCTAATCAAAATTTACCATCAACTAAAGGAATGCTATGATTGCTATTATCGATTACGGAGCAGGAAATATAACTTCAATTAAAAATATACTAAAATTATTGAATTTAGAAGTAATAATTACAAATCAAAAAGAATTACTCAAACAAGCAGATAAAATTATATTCCCTGGCGTTGGTCATGCAAAATATGCAATGCAAAAATTACAGGATTATGATTTAATTGAATTTATACAAAATTTAGAAAAACCATTTTTAGGAATTTGTTTAGGGTTACAACTTATGTGTACTAACACAGAGGAAGGAAATACAAAAGGATTATCTATTATTCCAGCAAAAGTAAAAAAGTTACCGTCAGATGATATAATACCTCACATGGGCTGGAATAATGTTCATTATCAAGATGATACTTGTTTGTTTAAAGACATAATGCAAGATAGTGATTTTTATTTTGTGCATAGTTATTATGTAGAGCCAAATGAATATTGCATAGCAAAAAGCGAATATATCCTGGAGTTTTGCAGTGCAGTACAAAAGGATAATTTTTATGGAGTTCAATTCCATCCAGAAAAGTCTGGAAATGTAGGTAAAAAATTATTAGAAAATTTTTTAAGTTTATAAAAATATGAGAATAATACCTGCTATTGATTTAATGGACGGAAAATGCGTACGATTAACTCAAGGAAATTATGAACAAAAAAAAGTGTACAATGCAAATCCCCTTGAGGTAGCCAAAATTTTTGAAGATAATGGTTTAGAGTATCTTCATTTAGTGGATTTGGAGGGAGCTAAAGCTCAAAGAGTGGTTCACTACAAAATTCTAGAACAGATTTGTAATCAAACGAAGTTGAAAGTGGATTTTAGTGGAGGGATAAAAACCGAAGAAGACTTAAAAATTGTCATGGAATCGGGAGCCTATCAAGCTTGTATAGGTTCAATAGCCGCAAAAAATCCTGAACTTTTTTTAGAATGGTTACAACGCTATAGTGCAGAAAAAATTGTGTTAAGTGCCGATGTGAAGCATGAGAAAGTAATGATACATGGATGGACCGAAAAAACAGATTGGTCCATTTATGAATTTTTACAGCAATTTTTAAACTATTCATTGAAATATGTCATTTGTACCGATATAGTGAAAGATGGTACACTTACTGGACCTTCATATGAGCTATATCTTCAAATACTTCGTAAACTTCCATCAATTCATTTAATAGCGAGTGGTGGGGTTCACCATGAAAAAGATATAGAAGGGCTAAAAAATTTGGGTTGTGAAGGAGTTATAGTAGGAAAAGCAATTTATGAGGGTAAAATATCTATTAGAAGTTTACTAAAATATGCTTAAAAAAAGAATTATACCTTGTTTAGATATTCGGGATGGAAGGGTTGTAAAAGGCGTAAAATTTGAGAATTTACGAGATAGTGGTGACCCAGTAGAATTAGCGTATCGTTATATGCAAGAAGGAGCAGATGAACTTGTTTTTTTGGATATAACAGCTACACAAGATGCAAGACGAACCTTAATTGAGTGGGTTAAAAAAGTAGCAGAGGTTTTACTTATTCCTTTTACCGTAGGTGGTGGTATCAGAAATTTAAGTGATGTTGAAGCGATACTGTATGCTGGAGCTGACAAAATCAGTATCAATTCTATTGCAGTTAAAAATCCGCAAATTATTGAAGAGATAGCCAAGCAATTTGGTAGTCAATTTGTTGTAGTTGCTATTGATACGAAAAAGAAAGAAAATCAAAACCAAGTTTTTATTTCAGGTGGAAAAATTGGAACGGGATTACAAACAGAAAATTGGTGTAAGCAAGTAGAAAATTTGGGTGCTGGTGAAATATTGTTAACTTCAATGGACCATGACGGAGAAAAAAACGGTTTCGCTATTGATATACTTAAAAAAATTACCAATACAGTGAAAATTCCTGTGATTGCATCAGGTGGAGCAGGAAATGTAGAACACTTTTTGGAGGTTTTTCAGAAAACTCAGGTTACGGCTGCATTAGCCGCTAGTGTCTTTCATTATAAAATCATACCAATTGTTGAATTAAAGCAATTTTTACATAAAAATTCAATACCTATAAGATATGAAAAAAATTAACTTTGAAAAAGGTAATGGGCTTGTTCCGGTAATAATACAAAACGCTTATAATGAGCAAGTTTTAATGTTAGGGTTCATGAATGAAGAAGCCTACCAAAAAACGATGGATGAGAAAAAAGTTACTTTTTACAGCCGAAGTAAAAATCGGTTATGGACAAAAGGAGAGACCACGGGGCATTATTTGATAGTCAAAGAAATCTATTTAGATTGCGATGAAGATACTTTGTTAATCAAGGTTGAGCCTCAAGGTCCAACTTGTCATAGAGGGACAGTGAGCTGTTTTGATGAAGAATATGAAAAGGGTTTTCTCTATGAACTACAAACTATTCAAAATCGTAGAATAGAAGAAAAAAATTCAGAATCTTACACGTATCAATTGTATCAAAAGGGCATCAACAAAATCGCACAAAAGGTAGGAGAAGAGGCAGTGGAATTGGTTCTAGAAGCCAAAGATAATAATATAGAATTATTCAAAAATGAAGCCGCAGATTTGTTGTATCACTTTTTACTTTTATTGAAAGCGAAAGGTCTAGAATTGGAAGATATTGAAAAGATATTAAAGCAACGACATCAAGAAGCTCATACTTAAAATAAATCTGAAATATTTTTGAGAGGGTAAGCTTTTGGAAGAATAAAACCTTCACCATAAGTTACACCAATTATTCTACCTAATTCCATTGCCCGAGAATAAATGTTATCCCAAAAAATTTTTGTTGAAATATAGGTTTGTGGTTCAGTTGATTGGGGATTATAAAATTGGGATTTGTAAGCTTTTATGGCTTGTATTTTCTTTTCCATAAATGTAGTAATATCAACAACTAGGTTAGGAATAAGTAGTTTATCTTGGATGTAATGCATAAAATGAGTAGGTCTCCAAGGGGATTGTGGTATCTGATTATCCGAAGTATGAATTTTGGAAAGTCCACTGAGAAAGAGAGCATCAACTGATAATCTTGCGGCACGCCCATGGTCGGGATGTCTATCTTCAGGAGCGTTAGTAATCACTAAATGGGGTTTATATTTTCTGATAATTTGAATGATTTTGAGTTGATAGTCTTTACTATTTTCAAAGAATCCATCTGGGAAGGCTAAATTTTCACGGACCGTTAAACCCAGAATTTTTTGGGCTTGTATGGCTTCTTGCAAACGGATTTGTGGCGTACCTCTTGTCCCTAGTTCACCTTGCGTAAAATCGATTACTCCTACTTTGTAACCTTCTGATACCCATTTGCATATAGAGCCTGCACAGCCAAGTTCTGCATCGTCAGGATGAGCGGCCAAAACTAAAATATCTAAGGTAGTTTGATTAGTTTTTTCGTGCATACTTGTTCCTTATGGTAGATTTTAAGAAAATATATTCCAGCAGATAAATCACCAAGATAGAGCTTTTTATCAGGGAAAATTGCTCTTAACAGCTCGCCAATAGAATTGTAAAGTTCTAGTTTGGTGATAGGTTGCTCGGATTGAAAATAAACAAAGTCTTGAAAAGGATTAGGAAAAAGAGAAAATTCTAAATTTTGGGTAGGGGTGTTACTGACGGCTAGTTCTGGTTTAGAGCCCATTACGGGTCTTATCATAAGAGTGCCATTCAAACGGGATTTAACAAAGACAGAAGAACTATCCCAATAGATATTGTGGTTATTATTATAACTGAAATCAAAACCGACCCCAATAGGTTTATTATCAGGTTGCGTAATACCAATATAATAGACTTGGGGAAGTGGAACTAAACTATCTAGAAGGAAATAATTAAAACTATCACGGGAGGAGAGATGCGTAAGATTGTAGAACTTACTATAAATCATGGAATCGCGGTGCAATTGATGTAAAATGACGAGTTTAAAACCTTTACCACTGGGGATATCCAAGTTGGGAACAAAGTTTATCATGACGGCTTTGAGGGTGTCTTGAGTATGATTATAAAATTTTTGGACAAAAGTTTTAGCGGTTCTAAGACCGTAGCCAGTTTCGGGCTCACCATCGTCGTATGCCCAAACGGTATCAATCGGAAAGGTCAATTTTAGGGTATCATTATGGATTTGGGGGTCAGAAGCATTCTGATTTAAAGAAAATTGAATCTGGAGACGGCTGTACTGTTCTATTATACTTCCCTGTTCAGCGAAAGCAGGAATCGGGTAAGAGGTATAAGGAGGAAAGAAAGCAAAAAATTGATTTTGAAATAATGGAGGATTTAAGTTTGTGTTGTTTTTTATTTCATTTATAGACCATATCAGGTTTCTTCCTATGTTGTTAGCACTTAAATTAGTAATTTCGATAAAATCTTGGGACATCCATGGATGAGATTGAAATTGTTTGAGTGGAATGGCCATCAGGGAATCAAATGGGGAATAACGTTTATCCGAGAAAGATAAATCAGAGAAAAGGGTATCATCGTAGGTTCTGTTTTTATTCAAATATATGTAATCCAAGAGCCACTGGTCAAATAAACCATTGAGATTTCCAAAGGTTTCAAAGAAAAATTGGAATTGCCCATGTAAGAATTTGCTATCCTGAATCGGGATAATAACTTTTTGAAAGGTTTGCATGGTGTCTCCTCCCTTCCTAAACCACACTAATTCAGGAACTTGATTGTTATTTATAAAAAATAATTTAAGACTGTCGTTGCTTTCAGCTTTATCTCCATAACCTCCATGCATAAAATAAAACGAAAAATAGATGCTATCACTGTTAGTAAAAGAAGATAAATCAATAGGTTTTGAAATCAATCTTTCTTGGATACCTTGAGCAGCTACCTCAAAATAACCTTGACCACTTTGAGTAGCTCCGTCAAGCACTGCTACTCCACGATTAGGGGGCTTAATTCCAATACCAAAATGAATTTGTACATTACCATCGGTTTCCCAAAGGTTATTTTTCAATGTATTATTGTATTGATAAAAATCATCAAAAAAGGGAAGTTGTAATGATTGGGTTTTGTAAGATTGTAAAGTAAAAGGTTTAAAGTAGAATTTTTCTGAATAGGGATAGGGTTCTTTAAGCAGTATTTCTTGGGGATAAGCGAAGAGCGAAGCTAAAAGCAAGAAAATCAGGATATACCAATAGTTCATTGTAATTACTTTTTATTTTCCTTTTTTTTATTTGATTTTTTATTCTTTTTCTTTGGTTCAAGGTGTAAATTAGATTGCCCTACAACATCAACAAAATCTTCAATTACAAGTTGTTCTGTTTTAAGAGTTTGCTCATCTAAAAGTGAGAGCGTTGGCGGAAGTATCCCTTTATTATTAAGTTCCATAATTTCATGAACTTTTTCAACGGGTAATCCTACCCAGCTATCATCATTCGGGTAACCAAACCACATAATTTTTTTAAAGATATCGACTTTTTGTAGTACAGCGGTTCCGAGTTCTGTTTTAATTTCTTTTATATCAGGGATATCATTCAAGGCATCAAGATAGACTTCGAGTTCGTAGTTAAGACAGCATTTTAATCTTCCACAAAGACCCGTAATTTTGGATGGATTTAAAGAAATATTTTGGTATCGTGCGGAGGCGGTAGTTACATTTTTAAAATTTTGTATCCAAGTAGAACAGCAAAGTTCCCTACCGCAAGAACCAATACCTCCAACGAGTGCAGTTTCTTGTCTTAAACCGATTTGTCGCATTTCAATACGAATTCTAAACTCCTCTGCTAAAATTTTGATGAGTTCCCTGAAATCTACTCTGTTTTCAGCGGTATAATAAAAGGTAGCTTTGGTCCCATCGGCTTGATAAAAAACCTCCGTAAGTTTCATATCAAGTTTAAGGTTACTAATGATACCACGGGTTTTGATAAGCATAGAATATTCTTGAGCTTTTAACTCCGTAAATTTTTGTAGTTCTTCTTCACTCGCTTTTCGGTAGATTTTTAATAATTCATTTTCAGGAATATTATTTTTTTTCAATTGTAATCTAACTAATTGACCACCAATCCCTAAAGAGCCTATGTCATAACCTCTATCAGATTCTACGACTACCCAGTCCCCTGGATATAATTCTAATCGGTTGGTATTTTTATAGTAACCTTTTTGCATTCCGCGAAATTTGACTTCATAAATATTGAGGCTTTCAGGTGTACCTGGTGGTAACATGTTTTCTAACCAATCATAAAAGTTAATTCTGTTACAACCACCTTCTGAGCAATCTCCGTTTCGCCCACATCCTTTTCCTGTACTGCAACCCATAATTTTTTTACAAAAATATTAACTTTTTTCGTATATTGTGACTTAATTTTGTTTTTCCCAGAAAATCATTTCATTCCAATTTTTATAACGTTCTAACAAAGTAACTTTTCCTTTTTTTTCTAATTCCCTGATTATTATATTATTATCTTGAACATAAGGAATAGTATTAATTAAAATAGCCCCATGTTTTGTAGTGATAGCTTGTAGTTTTTCTAAAAAATGGGCTTCAAATAAAAATTCTGGTAAATTTAAATCTATGAATAAATCCACAATAATGAAATCATATTGATTAGTATTTTGAAGCACAAAGCGATAAGCATCTTGTTGTATAATGTTAAGATTATTAAATCTCTTAATATCAAAATATTGGTAAGCTAATTGAATTATAACGGGATCAATTTCAACGGCATCCACCGAATAACTATATGAAAAAGTTCCTTGAAGAATTTCTAAAACACAACCAGCACCCATTCCAAGCATTAAAATCTTTTCAAAATGATAATTTCTTAAAGATAGTTGTTGGAAAGCGAATTGAAAAGCTTTAAATAAAGAGCCATAAGAATAGTTTGCATTTTGGGTATCAAGGATATACCTACTTCCTTGCTTGTGAATTTCAAGCATCTTATTGAATTCAGATTGAAACTGAATAGAAGTTGTAATGATACCTAATCGTTCTAAAAATTTTTTTAACATAAAAAAACCTTTCTTGTTAAAAAGAAAGGTAAACTAATTGATAAACTAAAATTAAATTTTAAGCTTCGGTGATACCGTATTTTTGTTTTAAGAAGTCATCGTAGTGGTCAGCATAATTTCCTACCCGATTTAACATTGCACTTGCTTCATTCACATCTAGACCATCCACTTCACGAATCATTTTGATGTAAATCCAATTTTCATACTTGACAAAACTTACTCCGTAAAAACCATAATTTACCTCGAGTAATTCTTCATAGAACTCTAATAGATGAGTAGAAGGAGTAGGGCAAACCGGAGACATCACTTGAAAGTAAGCTCTCTGTTCTCTTTCAATATACATTATATCCACCCATACTAATGCAGAGCCTTTTTTTAGGTTCCACTGTCCAGGTTTATCTCCTCGACAATCTACAGGATTAACCCCTAAATTTCTGATACATTCTTCAATAATTTGGTAATAATTAGCTAAATCCATTTTTTTTACAATTTAATTATTAAATAATGAAGTCGTAAAATTAGGTACTAATTTTTTTTTATGCAAAAATATTTTTAGAAAATAAGTTGTTGTAGAGCTTCTCTTAACTCTCTGGCTGAGTGGTGGTCTTTCATTTGCATGGCTACAACAATTCCTTTTTCATAAATTTCTATGGCTTCTTCATTACGATTCAATGCTTCTAATGTTTTTCCTAAATGGTAATAAGTAGGCACATAGTTGGGGTCAGTTGCTAATAAACTTTGGAAAGTCTCCAAAGCTTTTTCTAATTCATTCATTGATTTATATTCTGTTGCAATAGCGTATTTTATAAAAGGATCATTAGGCTCTTGCTTTAAAAATTCATAAAGCTGTTCTAAACGTGTCATGAATTTTATTTATTAACAATAATTTTATCTGTAAACATTTTGTTCCCTGAATAAATCTGTAAAATATATATTCCATTATTAAAATCTTGTAAATCAATAATTTGTTCATCAAAATGAATAAAAGATTTTTTATATACTTCCTGACCTAATAGATTAAATAGGTATACTTGCGTATTAGAAAGATGATTGATGTTTTGGAGATGTAATTCATAAGTGGCGGGGTTGGGATAAATTTTGAACAAGTGTTCAGAAAAGATATTTATACTAGAGGCCATTGAACAGCGATTATCTGTAAGGATTTGTTTTTCACAAAACGCCTCAAGGTAAGCGAGGGAATTGGTTCCACCGAATAACATGGTATCAGCATCCAAAATTAAATTAGCTGCATCTCGTAAGGTTTGATTAGCAGAATTCATGTAAAGGTGTTGAAAAAATACTTTGTCAGAAGTTTCTTTGCCCACAATTCCCCATACCTGCATAAGAACGGTACACCATAGTTCTCCATAATTATAAAAATTTCCAGTTATATTAGGATATTTGGCTGTAATATTACATTTTCTACCGTTCCAATAAGTATTATGACCGTCCCAGTTGAAGATATTAAACCAATTAAAGGGTTTTATGCCACGAGAATAAGAAGCCGCGATATAATCTCCAATACCTTCATCTTGTCCTTGCCGCTGAGTGCCAGAGTTACTACCAGGAGAACCACTCTCCGATAAAGCATGCCCATATTCATGCACAATGACATCTGCATCCTCCGCATCGTCTACACCGCCTTCTCCGAAAGCTATCCTTGGACTAGGAGAGGAAGTGTAATAAGAATTATCTTGACCAAAGTTAGAATGTGTGTCCACTAAAATTTGAAAATTTGCTAAATTATTAAAACCTAGGCTTTGAATATATCGTTGCATGCTATCTAGGTGGTAATATGCATTTACATCTTCAAACCCACTTGATGCCCTACCAAAATAAAAATTTCCATCATTACTTGTAACAGGTTGTATGACAGGACTTTCAAATTCTGTTATCTTTACAAAAGGACCTTCCAATTTAAATACTCCATTAGAAAAAGTGATATTTTTTAGTATTACCGTATCTCTTTGTTGATTGATGACAGGAACATCCGCATCATTATTATCAACATAAGAACCTCCATAGGTTACTCCTGCTTTTGTGAGGGGGTCCGGAATAAAAACCAATCCTCTGCCTGTTGTATCCAATTGAGTTATGAAAGCCGCTAAAATTTGATGATGCAAAATAGCTCCAGTTTCTCCATCTATAAGCCATTCTTGAGCAGAGTATTCATTATCCATTTGAGTGCGAACCCTATAAGCTAATCGTAATTTTCCTTGTATAACAAACGCTACTTTGGTAACCTGTATATCAAATTCTGGGTTACCAGCAAGCCTATTTCTTTGTGGTTCAACGAATAATTCTATATTGTAATCATAACTGCCATACAATTTAGGTTCAAAGACTTTTAGATAGTTCAGCGCATTCAAAATTTTGTATTCTTTATTTAAATTTATTTTGATACCTGCATCATATATTAGTATATCATCAAAGTGCTGATGAAATAACACATGTATTCCATAAGGGCTCTCGATTTGAGAAAAAAGTTCTATTTTGGAGTTTGTCTCTTTAAGTTCAGTAAAATTTTGATATATAAACGCTTTAATTCCTTCCACACTTTTGTCATCTAAAATATGATTAATTTTGCGGTAAATATCATTTTCAATTTTGGTATTGATAGGAATAACTGGTTGTATTTTTTGCGATAGTACAATTTGAAAGCCCACTAAAAATATAAACCCCAGTAAAATATATGAAATCCTCATCAATATCCAATTTAATTCACAAAGATAAACATTTCTTTTTTATTTTCACAATACAATTTTTCTAAAATCATCAAATAAAGAAATTCAACACTTTATTAACATTGCTGTGAAAATAAGTAGATAAATAAATGTGAATTTTTTTTGTAATACTGACAAATTGTCTTTATTTTTGTTGCATAAAAAAATCATTGTGAAATGAAGACGAAGCTTACGCAGAAAATATTCGAGCCTTTAATAGAAAAAAAACTAGATGAAAGTAAGCAAGGTCTTGCTTATGAAGATAATACAAACCCTAATTCTTCCATAAAAAAAGCTTATATAGAAACCTATGGATGTCAAATGAATTTTTCTGATACGGAAATAATAGCTTCTGTCTTAAAAGATTTAGGGTATAGCTTTACTACAAACGTATTAGAATCAGACTTAGCCCTTATCAATACTTGTAGTATCCGTGAAAATGCAGAAGAGAAAGTATGGCATAAACTGAAAGAATTAAAAGGAATTAAGAAAAAAAATCCAGGGTTATTAGTGGGCGTGTTGGGTTGTATGGCGGAGCGATTAAAATCAAAACTTTTAGAACAAGAGCAGTTAGTGGATTTAGTGGTGGGACCTGACGCATATCGTGATTTACCGCGCCTGATTGAAAGTGCTGAAAGCGGTATGAAAAGTATCAATGTATTACTTTCACGTGAAGAAACTTATGCAGATATATCTCCAATACGTCTCAATACCAATGGAGTATCTGCTTTTATCTCTATTATGCGTGGATGTAATAATATGTGTACTTTTTGTATAGTACCTTTCACTCGCGGTCGTGAAAGAAGTCGTGATTACCATTCTATTGTAAAAGAAGCCCAAGAACTATACCATAATGGTTATCGAGAAGTTACTTTGCTTGGCCAGAATGTGGATTCATATCATTATGAAGATTGTAATTTCGCACAATTACTTGAAAAAGTAGCTTTAATAAGTCCTGATTTACGTGTACGTTTTTCTACTTCGCATCCCAAAGATATTACAGACGAAGTGTTGTATACTATAAAAAAATATGAAAATATTTGCAAATATATTCATTTACCTGCTCAATCTGGAAATTCCGCTATATTAGAAAAAATGAACCGTGGTTACACAAGAGAATGGTATATGCAAAAAATAGAAAGAATACGTCAAATCCTACCTGATTGTGCTATCTCAACCGATATTATTGTAGGCTTTTGTGGTGAAACTGAAGAACAATTTCAAGATACAGTATCTCTTATGCAATGGGCAAAATTTGATTATGCTTATATGTTTTTTTATTCAGAACGACCTGGTACTCCTGCCGCTAAAAAATTTAAAGATGATATTCCCGAAGAAGAAAAAAAACGTAGATTACAAAAAATCATTGCTATACAAAATCAAAACAGCTACAACAGTAATTTAAGGGATTTAAATCAAACATTTAAAATTTTGATTGAAGGAAATTCCAAAAAATCTGATTTGGATTTTTGTGGTAGAAATGACCAAAATAAAATGGTTATATTCAGAAAAAAACCTGGTTTAAAACCAGGAGATTATGTCAATGTGAAAGTTCACCAAGTTACCTCAGCTACTTTAATTGGAGAAATCATATGAATCACAGAGACAGTATTAAACAGCGTTTTGGTATCATTGGGAACAACGAACTATTAAATCAAGCAGTGGATATTGCTATTCAAGTGGCTCCAACTGAAGTAACAGTTTTAATTTATGGTGAAAATGGCACAGGAAAAGATGTCTTCTCTAAAATAATACATCAATTAAGTTTACGAAAACATAAAACTTTTATTGCCATAAACTGTGGAGCTATACCCGAAGGAACTATTGATTCAGAGTTGTTTGGGCATGAAAAAGGTTCTTTTACTTCCGCTTATGAATCTCGTAAAGGTTATTTTGAAGAAGCTAATGGAGGAACTATCTTTCTCGATGAAATTGCAGAAATGCCGCTTGCTACACAATCCCGCTTGTTAAGAGTGCTTGAAAATGGCGAATTTATTCGCGTAGGTTCCTCTAAAATTCAAAAAACCGATGTACGTATCGTTGCCGCAACAAACAAAAACTTACTAGAAGCTATCCGCGAAAATAAATTTAGAGAAGATTTGTATTTCCGTTTGAATACCGTTACTATTTATGTCCCTCCATTACGTGAGCGAAAAGAAGATATTGAGGTTCTATTTCGTTACTTTGCGGTTCATTTTGCTGAAAAATACTCTAAAAAGCCTTTACGTTTGAACGAATCTACTTTATCTATATTACAAAAATATCACTGGCCAGGAAATATAAGAGAATTAAGAAACTTTGTTGAAAAACTGACTGTACTTACTCAAAATGATCAACTTACTGAAAATGATTTATATACTCATATGCCTATGACTGAAAAAACTCTCCCTGTATTAACTGCTTTACCCGTTTCTTTTAACCCTGCAAGCAAAGATCACTCTTCCCAATTAGAAATTCAAGTTCTATTAAATGCTTTAATAGATATTAAAAAAGAAATTCAAGAAGTAAAAAAACAAATTTTTGAACTATCAAATCATTCCTCAAACAATCATTTTGTTAATGGTAACCGTTCTATGTCATACGCAGAAAAAGAAGATGAATCGATACAAATTCCTATGTTAGAGGAAAGTCTATCACTGGAAAAAAAAGAAAAAGATATGATAATACGTGCTTTAAGTAAATACAAAAGCAATCGCAAAAAAGCGGCTGCTGAGTTAGGAATTTCGGAAAGAACTTTATACCGAAAAATAAAACAATATGATTTAGAGCAGTTATGAAAGCATTTTGGATAATAATACTAATGATATTACAAGGTTGTTGGTATTCTTTTACAGGGGTTAGTGTTCCTAATGAAATGAAAACTCTAAAAATAGAGAATTTTACCAATACCTCTGAGCTGGTTGTACCTACTTTTGCCCAGTTTTTTTCTCAAAAATTAAGAGATAAATTTTTATCGCAGAGTAGTCTAAAACAAATTGATGGCGAAGCCGATTTAATCATTAAAGGTAATATTACAGGCTATCAAATTGCTCCCATCGCTTTACAAGGAAACGACAAAGCCGCTCAAAATCGTCTGACGGTTAATATTGAGTTCCAACTCATCTCTAATAAATTTGAAGAATACAATAAAGTATATAATATTAGTAATTTTGTTGATTTTACCACGGCGTATTCAAGCGCTGAAAGTCAATTGATACAAGAAATTTCCGAAAAATTAAGTCAAGACATTTTTAATAAAACATTTTCCAACTGGTAAGCCATGATTCCATTAGAATTATACAAAAAATCAAAAGAAGAAAAACTATCTGCAATGGAAGCTAAATGGATAGAAGAACAACTAGAAAAGTATCCTTACTTTTCTCTACTTCATTATATTCGTGCTAAAGTTGCTCATCATAACAACGAAGAAAAAGCAAAAGACCTTGCTTCCATAGCTTCTATCTATTCTATTGACAGAAAAAAAACAGCAAACTATATTCAGCAAAGTCTAAAAACCGTTTTTAAACCTTCCTCAGAACTTCTAGAAGAAATAAAAAAACAAGAACCTTTAACCTTAAAAAAAGAAAAACATTTTAAGGAAGTTAAACCTTATATCCCCAAAGGACCGCGGGTAGGTATGATAGATTGGAGAATTCAGACCTTCATACAAGTTAGGGTTCAAATGTTTTTACATTTGACTAAAATCTTAATCCAAGAAATAGAACAATTTAAAAAGCCCAAACAAACTAAACCTAATACTGTAAATGCATTTTCTCTTAATTTAGCTGAAAATATTTTGAAACTTCTCAATATCAATCTTTTAGAACTAGCCTCAAATCCCAATATAGGACCTTCATTTACTACATCAAAATTCCAAATCCCGGATATGAAAGAACAAAATATTAAGGGAGATACCAAAACGGATACCTTTGCAGAGCAGTTAGCCAAACTACGTGAAGTAAATGAAGAACTAAGGAGACTAAAAAAAATTACTTCTGAATCTATGAAAAGGTTCGTTGAACCTAACTTCGATAGTAGAACCTACATAACCGAGATTGATGATATTACCTTTAAAGCAAAGTTAGAACAACAAAAACAAAAAGTTGCAAAAGAAAACCCCCAAAATCAAAATCCCCCTCAAAATGTAAATAAAACTTTACCTGAACAAACCCCTCAAAAAATTGATTCTGTTGTTCCTAATGTTAATGATAACCAACTAATTGTTAGCAAATCTATTGAATCCAAAGCCTCTGAAACCCAAAACCCAATTAACATTCCTCAAAATATTACATCAGAATCTATGAAGCGGTTTAAGCCATTGACTTTTGAGGAAGAAACCCTTCAAGAACAATCCACTAGAGAAAATGAATTTAATCAAACCCAAAATAATCAAAATAATGAAACTTCCTCTTCGCATAGTTCTCTAAAATCAGAAGAAATTAAAACGACTTCTAAAGAGCCTCCCCAAAATATCACATCAGAATCTATGAAAAGATTTAAACCATTGATATTTGAGGAAGAGACCCAAAGTATTCAAGAACATCCTATCAATCAAAAAGACATTAAGCAAATAGAAAAAAAAGAAATCCCATCTACAAAAGATTCTGATCAATCTACCACTCTAATAGAAAAGACTCACAATAAAAATATTTCATCTGAATCGTTTAAAAGATTTGTTCCCCTAGAATTAGAAATTCCTGAAACTAAAAATAAAAAAACAGAGCCTGTTAAAAATATTTCTTCTGAATCGTTTAAGCGTTTTATTGCTCCTATCTTTGATGAGAAATCAGAAACCTTAAAGTCCAAAAGTTTATATACTACGAAATCAGAAAAAGAAATTACTTCGGTCGATAAAAAAAATGAACCCGCTCAACCACAGAAAAATCAACCTGAATCTAAAAAACAAAAAGTAGAACTCGCCGGTAAACAAGACTCCCTTAAAAGATTTATAGAACCTGATTTCACTGATGTAGTAAAAACTCCTAAAAAGGAAGATACAACGCTTTCCAGATTTGTAAAACCCGATTTTGATGAAAATTCTAAAAAATCTTTCAAAACAGAAGATACCGTTATTGAGGTTCTAAGTACTAAATATGTTATTGAATTAGTGGTTAAAAAAGATAAAATCCATCACTATTTCAAAAAAGATGTTGTTTCAAAAATTATTGAACAATCAAAAGAAGTAGAACCTACTGAGCAAGTCGCAGAGAAAGTCGTAGAACCTACTGAACAAGTCACAGAGAAAGTCGTAGAACCTACTGAACAAGTCACAGAGAAAGTCGTAGAACCTACTGAACAGGTTACAGAGAAAGTCGTAGAACCTACTGAGCAAGTCGCAGAGAAAGTCGTAGAACCTACTGAGCAAGTCGCAGAGAAAGTCGTAGAACCTACTGAGCAAGTCACAGAAAAAATCGTAGAACCTACTGAACAAGTCACAGAAAAAGTCGTAGAACCTACTGAACAAGTTACAGAGAAAGTCGTAGAACCTACTGAACAAGTCACAGAGAAAGTCGTAGAACCTACTGAACAAGTCACAGAAAAAGTCGTAGAACCTACTGAACAAGTCACAGAAAAAGTCGTAGAACCTACTGAACAAGTCA
>CALLNY010000009.1 GCA_938005475.1 uncultured Bacteroidia bacterium
TCGTACAGAAGGCACTAGTTTAGCAGAACCCAAAGTATTTTATGAACTAGCTTTGAATAATCCCGATTACCAGTGGGAAAGAGATAATAAAGGTAACATTATTTTTATGACTCCTACTTTTAGCATTTCAGGTAAATATAATTTTAAAATTGCTTATTTAATCGAAAATTGGAATGAAACCAAAAAGCAAGGCATAGTATTTGATTCTTCTACGGGTTTTACTTTAGCAGATGGTTCTATTGTTTCACCTGATGTAAGTTGGATAAAAAAAGAAAGATGGAAATCCTTAACTTACCAACAACGAACACAAGAATTTTCTCCTATTGCTCCCGATTTCGTGATTGAACTTAAATCCTTTAGCGATAATCTCAAAGATTTAAAACAAAAAATGGAAAATTACATTCAAAATGGTGTCCAGTTAGGTTGGTTAATTGATATGGATGATGAAAAAATTTATATATACAAACCTGAAAATCCTGTTTGCATTGTAGAAAATTTCATAGGAAAATTAAGCGGAGAACGTATTTTACAGGGTTTTGAGTTAGATTTAAATGAATTGAAAGCATTAAAAGAAGAAGAAATGGAATAATTTCTTATATTTGTACCATGCAAAAATATGTATTTCGTACAGAAGGCACTAGTTTAGCAGAACCCAAAGTGTTTTATGAACTAGCTTTAAATAATCCCGATTATCAATGGGAAAGAGATAACAAAGGTAACATCATTTTTATGACCCCTACTTTTAGCATTTCAGGTAAATATAATAATGCAATTGCATTACAATTAAATTTATGGAACAAAATCAAAAAGGAAGGCATAGTATTTGATTCTTCTACGGGTTTTACTTTAGCAGATGGTTCTATTGTTTCACCTGATGTAAGTTGGATTAAAAAAGAACGATGGAAATCCTTAACTTACCAACAACGTACACAAGAATTTTCTCCTATTGCTCCTGATTTTGTGATTGAACTTATATCGTTAAGTGATAATCTCAAAGATTTACAACAAAAAATGGAAGCCTACATTCAAAATGGTGTTCAGTTAGGCTGGTTAATTGATATGGATGATGAAAAAATTTATATATACAAACCAGACAATGATGTATATGTAGTAGAAAGTTTCATAGGAAAATTAAGTGGAGAACCTATTTTACAGGGTTTTGAGTTAGATTTAAACGAATTAAAAGCAACAAAAGAAGAAGAAATGGAATAATTTTTTTTAAATTATTTGCGGATTAAGTGCAATCATATTATTTTTGCAGTCCAAAGTACGGAGACCATAGCTCAGTTGGTAGAGCACCAGATTGTGGCTCTGGTGGTCGCGGGTTCGAGCCCCGTTGGTCTCCCTAATAGGGAAGATTATTTAATATGTAAAGTGACCTTGTAACTTGCCCCACTTCCTGTCAAAGATAAAATGTATTCATTACCATTTAGTTCCTTTAATTTAGTATTCTTGCCTTCTTCAACTAGTGTGGTTTCGTTTGTATCTGCTTTAATAATTATCTCGCCAATGTAGTCATCTATTAATTCTTGAATAGCTTTATGAACTAAGATTCCAGTAACATCCTCCTCAATAAACGTAATTTTGATAGTTAATCCGTCTTTGATGGTATCTACAAACAAGATTTCATTGAGTTCAAGCACATCATTTTTACCAATGCTCCAATAGCCCTTTTGATTCTTAGGACAGGTTATTATAAAATCAATACTTTTGGGGGAATTTTCTTTGGCATGAATTTGCACAAATAACTCATCTTTTCCATTTTCATTGGTTTTAATACACTCAATTTTTTTAATTCAACAGTTATAGATTTCATTGTATCGCAATATTAGTTAGCAAAGTTAAAAATTTTATTGCTAACGCTATCATTTTTTAATATTTAACATCTCATTTATCAATAATTAAAGATTAGCATTTAATTTTGCATTTTGATGAATATCATTGCACATGGCAAAAAAAATTCTAGTTACTATAATAGCGTTATGGAGTTTAAGCGTAAATGCTCAATTACCAAAAGCTAAGTCAAAAGATGGAAAATACGAATACAGTTATGTAAATAATGACCCGTTGGGCGTTCGAATTTATACATTAGCTAATGGACTTCAAGTTTGGACAAGCGTAAATAAATCGAAACCACGTATTTTTACTGCGGTAGCTGTGAAAGCAGGTTCTAAAAATGACCCTGCCGATAACACAGGGCTTGCTCACTATTTAGAACATATGTTGTTTAAAGGTACCGATAAATTTGGTACTAAAGACTTTGAAAAAGAAAAATTTTATTTAGACCAAATTTTTGCCTTGTATGAAAAATATAACCAATCCAAGGATGAAAACCTTCGTAAAACCATTTATAAACAAATAGATTCTGTTTCTAATATAGCCGCACAGTATGCTATTCCAAATGAATTTGATAAAATGTGTGCTATTATTGGGGCGGAAGGTACAAACGCTTTTACCTCCGTAGAACAAACCGTTTATATCAACGATATTCCTGCAAATGAGTTAGATAGATGGTTATACTTTGAAGCAGAGAGATACCGTAAGCCTATTATGAGGCTTTTCCATACCGAACTTGAAGCCGTCTATGAAGAAAAAAACATCTCATTAGATAATGACAACCGCAAAATCTTTGAGACCCTTATGGCTGAACTTTTTAAAAATCATGCTTATGGTACCCAAACTACTATCGGGACCGTAGAACACCTTAAAAACCCTTCTCTCGTTAAAATCATGGAGTATTATAATAACTACTATGTCCCTAACAATATGGCGATAATTTTGTGCGGCGATTTTGACCCTGACGAGGCTGTTGCTAAAATAGATAAAGCCTTTGCTTATATGCAACCCAAACCTGTAAAACCTTATACATTTCAACCTGAACCACCTATCACTAAGCCTATCATCAAAACAATTACCGGACCTAGTGAAGAAAGTATTTACATTGCTTACCGCATTCCCGGCGTAAACCATAAAGATATGCTTACTATCCAACTTATAGATATGCTTCTCAGCAACGCTTCCGTAGGAATCATAGACTTAGAGCTTAACAAAAAACAAAAAGTACTATCTGCTGGTTCATCGTTGTATGAGATGAAAGATTACGGAATGTTTTATTTAAGTGGTAAACCCAGAAAAGGACAATCCCTTGAAGAAGTAGGTAAACTTTTACTTGAATCCCTTGAAAAAGTCAAGAAAGGAGATTTTGACTATACTTTAGTTTCTGCGATAATTAAAAATATGGAAATTGAAAAAATTAAACAAGCAGAAGAAAACCGTTCTCGCTTTTATGTCTTAATGAATGCCTTTACCCAAGAACAAAACTGGAATGAAGTTGTAAATGAGTTAAAAGAAATGCGAAAAATTACCAAAGAACAAATTATAAAAATCGCTAATCAATACTTCGGTGAAAATTATGTGATGGTAATGAAAAAGGTAGGTCCGAAGATGGAAGTAGTAAAAGTAGAGAAACCCCCTATTACGCCTGTTGCCCTTAATAGAGACGATAAATCCCCCTTTCTCCAAAATTTAGAAAAAATGTCTGCTCCTCCTGTAAAACCTTTATTCTTGGATTTTCAAAAAGATATTCTTTTCAATGATTTCCAAAAAATTAAAGTACACTCTGTTCTCAACAAAGAAAATCAACTGTTTAACTTATATTATGTTTTACCATTTGGTACTGAACATTTACCCAAAATACGATTAGCGCTAAATTATCTCAAATATTTAGGTACTCATAATCAAACCGCAGAAGAAGTAGCAAAGGAATTTTATAAATTAGGTTGCAGGTTTGACGTTAATGCCTCCGATGACCAAGTATATGTAAGTTTAAGTGGTTTAGAGGAATCTTTTGAGCAGGGAGTTCAACTCTTTGAAAATTTGTTAAAAAATTGTAAACCTAATGAAGAAGCCCTAAAAAATATGATTGTAGATGAACTCAAAAAACGCCAAGATAATAAACTCAATAAAAATTTTATTTTTAGAGTGGCACTCTTTAACTGGGCTATATATGGTAATAAAAGTCCTTTTTTGACAGCACTTCCGAATGCAGAACTAGAAAAAACTACTTCAACAGAACTTATAACCATTATCCAGCAATTAACCCAATATCCCCATAAAATTTTATACTATGGACCTCGCGATTTTAATCAATTAAAACCTGTTTTAGAAAAATATCATAACGGTAATCCCTCTTTACCTCTTCCAATTAAAAAAGAATACACAAGATTAACTACCACTCAAAATCAAATTTACTTTGTGCATTATGATATGGTACAAGCAGAAATTATGTGGATACACAACGCCGGAACTTACAACCCCGAACTTACTCCTATTATTCGTTCTTATAACGAATATTTTGGCGGTGGAATGTCTTCTATTGTATTTCAAGAAATTCGTGAATCTAAAGCACTTGCTTATTCCTCATACTCTTATTTCCAGACCCCTTCCCGAAAAGATATTCCTTTTTACAATATCGCTTATGTAGGAACGCAGGCTGATAAAATTCACGAAGCTATACAGGCTATGAATGAACTTTTGAATAATATGCCTAAAACAGAAATTTCTTTCAATGCCGCTAAAAATAATTTAAAAACCGCTATAGAATCAGAACGTATCATAAAATCAGATATTCTTTTTCAGTATGAAAACGCACTCAAATTAGGCTTGAACTACGATATTAGAAAAACGGTTTACGAACAATTAAATTCTATTGACCTAAATAAAGTAGCAGAGTTTGCAAGAAAATATATTCAAAACAAACCTTATACCTATATCATACTCGGCTCAAAAGATAAAATAAACCTAAAAAGTTTAGAGAAATACGGAAACGTTACTGAGTTAAGCATGGAGCAGATTTTCGGATATTGATGTTGTTTACTTGGTGGAATCATATTACTTGGTGGAATCATGATAACCCTCAAACATCTTTACCTATTATATCTGTTTTAATTAAATTTATGTTTCCTAACATAAGGTATTAAAAATTTATAAGCCATTATTTAATTCAGATAAAGAAAATTTTCATGAAGTGTGCGAAAAAAATTGAAAATACGAATTTGTCTATCTTTGTATCATGAAATCTGTTTTATTTCCCTTTGGTGTCAGTAATTTTGAAAAAATTAATTTACAAGGCTATGAGTTTGTAGATAAGACTACTTTTATTCCACTTTTAGAAAAGGAAAGCCATATCTCCTTCTTACGTCCTCGTCGTTTTGGGAAAAGCCTTTGGCTCTCCGTTTTAGAATACTACTACGACATCAACCAAAAACATAAATTTGACAAACTTTTTGGTAAATACTACATC
>CALLNY010000010.1 GCA_938005475.1 uncultured Bacteroidia bacterium
GAATAATTCAAATGGCTCACCATCCAAGCATAGCGAATGTATCGAAACGTGAACGTTGAGTAATACAAATCCGTAGTTATTTTATTTCAATCTCTTGAGATGTAAAGTTTTATTCTTAACATTTGCAATGTCTTTATGGAAAAAATTATTATTCTATCAGGATTAGTATTGAGTACTTTTATTTTAATTTTAGGTTTGTTAATGCTTATACATCCCCCTGATAACATGAAAGGTGGACCAATATCTCCAGGTTTACTAGGTCTTTTATGTATTTCGTATGCAATTTTTAGGGTTTGGAAATCGTTACAAATGCTAAAAAGATTAAAAAATCAAAATGAGGAATAATGAAATTTAATATCTTCATATTAACTAATTTGCTTTTCATTTTAGTCAGTTGTAAGAAAGAGTTTATTTATAAAGCCTCTGGAGAATTAGGTTTTAGTACTGATACCGTAAAAATCGATACTATTTTTACCACTTTCTCTTCTCCTACTTACAGACTTTTTGTTTACAATAAAATGAACTATTCTCTGAAAATCAAAAAAATTGAGTTAAACGGTGGTAATAATTCTGAATTTCAAATGGTAGTGAATGGTGTTTCAGGGCATATTCATCAAAATGTTACGCTGGAACCCAAAGATTCCATTTATATTTTTATAAGTTTGAAATCAAACGAAAAAGAGAAAATTGTACAAGATTTCATTGAATTTGAGTTAGATAATAATCAATATAAAGTAGTTTTACAAGCATTTGTAAGAGATGCTTACTTTTATCGTGGAGTAGATAGTATTTTTGTTTTCGGTTGTAACACTTTTTTAGGCAACGATAAACCCCATATCATTGACGGTATAGCTTATGTCCCTAAAAATTGCACTCTGACGATACAAGCTGGTGCAGAAATACGTTTCTCCTCTATAAAAAATGAGTATGCTATACCTATTTCTCAAATATTAATTGATGGTACTTTAAGAATTGAAGGAGACAAAAACAATCCCGTTTTATTAGATACTTGGCGTTTAGATGATAACTACAAAGAAGGTTCAGGACAGTGGTTTGGATTACATTTTCTCAAAGAAAGTAAAGATTCTAAAATAAGCTATGCGTTAATCAAAAATGGGCATATTGCTATTCAAGTGGATTCTATGGCATTAAATAACCAACCTAAACTACTAATAGAACAAACGGAAATACGAAATTTTGCTAATTTTGGTGTACTAGGTTTAGGTGCTCATACACAAAACGCTGTTCCTTCAATTCGAGCAGTAAACACCTTAATTCACAATTGCGGACAAAATAATGTGGGGTTATATTTCGGTGGGAATTATGAATTTGAGCATTGCACTTTTGCAAATTATTCAAGAGAAATACGAAGAAGCGAACCCGTATTAGCAATCTCTGACTACCTCGATTACGAAGAAAATGGGCAAGGCATACGATTGACTTATCCTATAACTGCAAATTTTACCAGTTGCATTATCTATGGTTCTGAAGAACAAGAATGGAAATCCGATTTTAAAGGTACGCAATTCAATATACAATTTGAAAATTGCCTTATTAAAAATAAACCTAATGTAGTGGTACCTGGAATTAATAATATCTTTAACCAAGACCCTAAATTTAAAAACATCGGCGAAAGAGATTTTAGCCTTTTAGAGGGAAGTCCATGCATAGATAAAGGGAAAAACAATCCATCTACCAATATTGATTTATATGGTAACATGAGATTGCAAGTGCCTGATATTGGAGCAATTGAGTATTTACCATAATTCAATTAACATTTTTTTGAAAAAAATTTTTATCTTTGTATTGAAAAACCCCCTATCTTTGTTGCAGTTTTATTAAACAACTTTAATCAACACACAACAATGAAAAAGTTATTTGGTTTATTAATGATTGCAGGATTATTAACAGTTACTGCTTGTAACAAACCTGCTGAAAACAAAACTGAGCAACCTGCTCAAGAACAACCAGCTCAACAGCAAGGTGAGCAACAAGGCGAACAACAACAAGGCGAACAAAAAGCTGACGAGCAAAAAGCTGAAGAGAAAAAAGCTGAAGAGAAAAAAGAAGAGAAGAAATAATCTCATTTTTTCTCCCACGAACGGTTACTTACTAAAAGTAACCGTTTTTTTATTCACATTTTTTTAAACTAATTACTTATCGTGTTGATACTTTTTTTAAACATAATAACCTTATGTTCAACTTTTTATATTTAATCAGGATTTTATGAATTATAATTATGTTTAAAGGCATTAGCTTTGCTAATTAAATGAAAAGAAAAGTAGTAGTACTTGGGGCTTCCGAAAATCCTAATGCTTACAGCAACAAGGCTGTCCGTTTACTGAACCAAAAAGGTTTTGAAGTAATCGCTATCGGAAAAAATCCAGGTTATATAGACTCTACCCCAATTCAAAATTATACTAATGACCTGCAAAATGTTGACGTTGTAACTGTTTATTTATCTCCCCAAAATCAAATATCTTATTACGATTGGATACTAAACATAAAACCTCAAAAGGTAATTTTCAATCCCGGTGCAGAAAATAGAGAACTCCAATTCATCCTAGAAAAAAATCAAATCCCTTACGAAAATGCTTGTACGCTTGTTCTTTTAAATTTTAACCAACTGTAATTCCGTTATGAAAAAATTTTTTATACTATTCATCTTCACATTTTTTGTTTTTGTAATACCAATTAAAGCCCAGAATTTTGAAAATCTGAAAAAGCTACAAAAAGAACTTGACCAAGACTATGACTATTACGCCAAAGCAGACCCCAAAAATATCGGAGCAAAAAGACTTGCAGGCAAAATTGGTATATTAGACCAAGGTATCACAGTTCTTTTGCAAAAAAAAGATAAAACTACTTTTGAAGACGTACAAGCTTTAACCGAAGACTTGTTTCAGGAAACTAAAAAATATAATTCCGAAAAAGCTAAGAATACACAAAAAATTGCTAAAAACATACTATCAGAACTCCAAAACTTAAGTAAAGCACTAGGTTTTACTACTACTAATACTACAAAAATTGAGGAAAATTCAAAAACTAATCCAAACAATAAAGCCAATGAAAATAAAATAAAAGCAGAAACCAAAGAAAATACTAACTTCGAGAATAAAAAATCTGTACCTCAAACTGAAGATACTCTTCAACAAGATAATTCAGAGACCTCTTCAATGGAAGATTATAACGAAAATCAACAACCTAAAAATAAAATCAAAATATATGAAGAACCCTACCAACAGCCTGTTGACCTGTCGTTAGTTTATGCGGCAATTGCCTTACTATTTTTAATGATATTAGTGATGTGGTTCAGTCTAAATAACGCCGTAAAAAAAATAGCTCATGAAATGCGAGAACGCCTCAAAGAACACGACCGAGAAATTGAAAGCTTGGAAAAAATTCTGCTCAGCGCCCAATTATCTGACTCACGACTAACTAATCATAAAGAAGAAGTAGAAAAACGTTTTGAAGCCGTTGAAAGAAGTACTACTCTTTTGCTCATGGAGGCAGATAAGAGACTATCGCACCTTGAAAATGAAATCAAACTCTTTGATAAAGCTAAACTCGATTTAGTTCAATTTGAAGCCTTTAAAGGTACTTTAGATAACTTTATAACTCGTGAACACTTCGAACGAACCCTCAATAGCATACAAGATAAAATTAAAAATACCGAAAGTTCCCTCAAAACCAGTGCTATAATTCATAGCGTCATTACCTCCAAACTCACCCATCATTTTGAAGAACATAAAATCCAACTCATTGAAGCATTAGAAGAATTTAAACGTAAATCTACTCATCCAACCTTAATAGAACTTATTGAATCTCAACTACCTTTGCTTCATGTAGCTAAAACCTTAGAAGATTGTAACATCACTGCAATTGCCAAAATCGTGCAACTTGGTTTTGTTGCTTCTTACAACGAGAATTTATCCAATGCCTACGAAAAACTTACTAATACCTTACGTCTCGAAAATTTAGACATTGAAGATGCACTTATCGGTAGAATGGCTCTATCAGATTTTAATGCAGAAAATGTTACCGTTACAGAGTTCTTAACTGCAAATCGTTTCAGAAACGCTGACTATCCTAATTTTATTGCCGCCAAATATGAAATAGAAAATAGCCCCCTATTTTCCACTGCTTTACCTAACACTGTAATTTTCATTTTATATCCAACTGTTTTTAGTGCTCGTCAAGGTTCTAAACAACTCATCAAAAAAGGAGAGTACGTAATAAAAGCTTAATCATGCCTAAACCCCTGCTAACAATCCTTTTACTCATCCTCTCTAATATTTTTATGACCTTCGCTTGGTATGGTCATCTCAAATTTAAAGAAATACAACCCCTTAAATCGTTCGGTCTTTGGGCAATCATCCTAATTAGCTGGGGATTAGCCCTCTTTGAATACATCTTTCAAGTTCCAGCGAATAAAGTAGGCTACGAAGGAAATGGTGGTCCCTTTAACCTATGGCAACTTAAAGTCATTCAAGAATTTATTCATTTAACCGTCTTCACTTTATTTGCTATCTTCATCTTCAAAACTGAAACCCTTCGCATCAATCACATCATCGGTTTTCTACTTCTTATATTAGCCGTGTATTTCCTTTTCAAAAAATAAAACTAATTAGCAATAACTTATAAAAGTCAAAAATAATTTTTTTACCTTTTTGATGTTTTCTTTAATTAAATAATATTTTTGCAAGAAAATTTCAAATTTGATATGAAAATATCTTTTTCAGTTTTTTGCTTTATTTTTTTAGTAGGACTTCAAACCCTTTATGCTCAAAAAATTAGTGGAACAATCAAGGATGATGCCTCAAAAGAACCTATTGAAGGAGCTACCGTCGTAATTAAAGGAACTAACCAAGGAACCTATACTGACGCCAACGGCAAATTTGAAATTCCCTACACAGGGACTTTGCCTTGCACCCTCGTCGTAACCTACGTAGGACTAAAAAAGCAAGAAATTGAAGTTAAATCACTTAATAAACCTATCACTATCAATATGTTTCCTGATGAAGAACTTTCACAACCCGAAGTAGAAATCGTAGATACTCGTATCACCGAAAAACAAAAAGAAAGCCCCTTGACCATTGAATCTATGGATATTGTAGCCATCAAAGAAACGCCTGCCGCTAACTTTTATGATGGACTGGGCAACTTAAAAGGTGTAGATGTAACCGCATCTTCCATGGGCTTTAAAATTATCAATACTCGTGGTTTTAATACTACTCGCCCCGTGAGAAGCTTGCAATTAATTGATGGTATGGACAACCAAGCCCCCGGGCTTAACTTTTCATTAGGTAACTTCGTTGGAGCTTCCGAGCTTGATGTACAATCCGTTGATTTAGTCGTAGGAGCAAGTTCTGCTATTTATGGACCTAATGCTTTTAATGGAGTAATAGACATGAAACTTAAAAATCCCTTTTATCATGAAGGTTTATCCGTAATGCGTAAAAGTGGAGAACGTTATCTCTTTGACGGCGCTATACGTTATGCAAAAGCCTTCAAAAATAAAAATGACGAACAAAAATTTGCTTTTAAAATCAATATGGCTTACATGCGTGCAGATGACTGGCGCGCTACGAATTACCTCCAAACTGAACAATCTTTAAATCTTCAAGGTGATTTTAGAGGCTATGACGCCGTAAATGTTTATGGTGATGAAAGAGCTTTCGGAGATAATACCGTCCGTAGTAGAAGATTACGTACAGGACTCGGTAGAGTATATAGAACCGGTTATCGGGAAGAAGATTTATTAAATTATGATGTCCAAAGTTTCAAAGGTTCTATTGGTTTGCACTACAAAATCACCAAAGATATAGAACTCTCTACACTTTCTAATTATGGGACTGGTAATACTATCTTCCAAGGAGATAATCGATATGCACTCCGAAACTTGCAATTCTTACAAAACAAATTAGAACTCAAAGGTAATAAATGGTTTGTTAGAGCTTATGCTACCCATGAAAACGCTGGAAATTCTTATGACGCCGTTTTTACTGCCTTGCTACTCCAACAAAAACAAAAACCCGATGATAGATGGTACGCTGATTATGATGGGTATTGGTCACAAACCGTTATGCCAAAAATTAAATCTATTCCAGGATACATGGATGCATACAACCAAACTTTCGCTATTGGTAACCCTAATACAAACCCCAATTTTAACCACCAAATGGACAGTCTATTAAATGTTATGGAAAGTCTAATCCCCCATGACTCTCTTGTTCAGTGGCATAAAGAAGCAAGATCTTACGCAGATGGTATTGGTAATCCTTTCTTCCAATTTAGACCCAGACTCGAACCCGGAACTCAAGCCTTTAAAGATAGTTTAAACAAAATTATACAAGGTAACAATTTTAATGATGGTGGTAGCCGTTTAGTAGACCGCTCCGCTCTTTACCATATTCAAGCTGAATATAAATTCACTCCTTCTTTCATGGATATTATTGTCGGAGCAAGCTACAGAATCTATGTTCCTAACTCGAACGGATCTATCTTTTCGGATACCTTAAAAGACCGTAATAACCCAGAACAAGGTAAAGTAAATATCAATATCTACGAAGTAGGTGCTTACACTTTACTAGAAAAAAAAGTGCTTGCCGATAGGCTTAAAATCAATGCTTCCGCAAGAATCGATAAATCTCAAAATTTTAATGCAGTTTTTTCCCCAGCCGCTTCTATGGTTTATACCGTACGCAAAAAACATAATTACCGCTTATCGTTTAGCTCGGCATTAAGAAATCCTACCCTTCAAGACCAATATTTATATTACAACTTCGGTAGAGCCTTACTAGTTGGCAATATTAAAGGAGTGGATACTCTAATTTCAACAGAATCTTTATTAAAGTTTTTAGAAACTAATGATTATAGTGTAAGAGATACTGTTAGGTTAAAACCTGTTCGCCCAGAAAGAGTTCGTTCTATTGAAATTGGTTATAAAGGAGCTTTAACTAACAATATCTTTGTTGATGCTTCTGCTTATGTAAGTTGGTACCGTGATTTTTTAGGTTTTCGTTTCCTCGCTCAATACGACCCCTCAATCAATAAATCAGTACCTCTAAAAATTTATCGTTTCTCCGCAAATGCTGATGAAACAGTTCGTTCACAAGGTTTTTCTTTAGGAATTAATTATTTCTTCAAAAAATATTATACCATAAACGGTAATTATTCTTACAATGAACTCAATAAACTGGGTGCAACTGACCCTATCATTCCTGCTTTTAACACCCCTAAACATAAGTTTAATATAGGTTTTGGTTTCAGAGACTTAGTCGCTGACATAAAATTGGGAGAAAAAACTATCAAAATTAGAAATTTAGGGTTTAATACCAATCTAAAATGGCAACAACAATTTTTCTACGAAGGCTCTCCCCAATTTACAGGTACTGTTCCCAGTTTTACATGGTTAGATGCTCAAGTCAATTATCGTGTTCCTTCTATTAAAACTACCTTCAAATTAGGAGCATCTAATTTACTCAACCAAAAAAGATTTTTAGCTTATGGTAGCCCCTATATCGGCAGAATGGCTTATTTCCAAGCTCTACTAGAATTGTAATCCATCCACATAAATTTTTAATTCATCAGAACTTTTTTACTAAATAAGAGCATAAGTCATGTGATGAATTGGCTATATTAATTAGACTGATTACAGAAATACTATCCATTTGAACTTAAAACCAATAAAATTAAAAATTACGTTGAGCTTTTATTTAAGAAAAAAGAAACTCAAAAAACGAACTCATGATTTATTCAATATTCACAATTATTTCCTTACAATACTTTTTGGGCAATTTATTTTCCAAACGAAACTTGTTAAACATTTGTTATTAATTTAATTTTGTGCTTTATTATGAACTTATCCGTAGAAAATTTACTACAAAAAGCCTTAAATTTTGAGTTTTTAAGTATTGAAGAGGGAGTTTATTTATACTATCACGCTCAAACGGCTGATTTAATGTATGTCGCTAATGAAATGCGATTAATCCATAAAAAAGATACTCCTAATATTGTAACCTGGCAAATTGACAGAAACGTAAATACTACTAATGTTTGCGTAGCGAATTGTAAATTTTGTAATTTTTATCGTGTACCAGGACACCCTGAATCTTATATTACTGATGATGAAACTTATAAACGCAAAATTGAAGAAACGTTAGCGCTCGGCGGAGACCAACTACTTTTACAAGGGGGGCATCACCCTGAATTAGGTATAGAATTTTATAGAGATTTATTTAAAAAAATCAAAGAATGGTATCCTAATTTAAGACTGCATGCTTTAGGTCCTCCTGAGATTGTCCATATTGCGGAACTCAGCAAACTATCATACACAGAAACCTTGTCCATTTTAAAGGAAGCGGGTTTAGACTCTTTACCTGGTGCAGGTGCAGAAATTTTGAACAACCGCGTAAGAAGACTGATTTCAAATGGTAAATGCACCGGAGAGGAATGGTTAGAGGTGATGCGTTGTGCCCATCAACTAGATATTACGACCAGTGCTACTATGATGTTTGGACACATAGAAACAATAGAAGAACGCTTTGAGCATCTAGTCCTTATTAGAGATGTGCAAGCCCAAAAACCTAAGCATGCGAATGGTTTCCTCGCTTTCATACCTTGGCCTTACCAAGATGATGGTACGCTTCTAAACCGAAAAAAAGGTATCAAAAATAAAGTTACTCCCAACGAATACATACGCATGATTGCATTAAGCCGAATTATGTTACCTAATATCCCTAATATACAGGCTTCCTGGTTGACAGTGGGTCCTAAAGTAGCACAAGTCTGTCTTTATGCAGGTGCAAATGACCTTGGTTCTATTATGATTGAAGAAAATGTAGTTTCTGCCGCTGGTGCTCCCTATCGTCTCACTGCCAAAGAGATACAACAATGCATTCTTGATGCAGGTTTTATCCCCAAATTAAGAAATCAACTATACCAATTGCGAGAAATTCCTCCCGTCCTAAAAAAGGAAATCCTCGAAATAGTTTAATCCTGGAACCATCTATAAAATGACCTCCATTGCTTTATGCGATGATTGTATCCTTTGAATATACTTTTGAAAATACTATTTTTAGAGTAGTCCCCCATCTCTCTCAAAATGTAATTTATGTCGAAACCACCACTCCCCAGCATCCTGGTCTTAACTTATTCCACTGTAATTTAGAAAATTCTTATCAACAATTTTTATTTAGTTACGACGAAAAACAATTGTTAGCCCTTGCGGCTTACCGTTTTTTAGTTTTTAAGCAATATCCTTCCAAAGTGCTACCTCTTGCCAAAGGCATTAGAATATATGACGAATTAGAACAAAAATTCGTTTTTCAAGAGCCTGAAGCCGAAAACTTTCAATACGGTGAAGATTATTTTTGTTTTAGTGTATTCAATCAAAAACAAACTATTCGTTTCCCAAAGCAAAATGCTAATCAGTTGTTCTTCCCTGAAATTCACGGCTCTAACTCATTAATCTATTTAAAAAATTTTCATTGGATTTTTGAACCCAACAACTCCTCTTTACATTGCATGGTTTTTTATAAAGATAAATTACAGGATACTTTAAATTTGGAAAATGTAGATTTTTACAACATTATGGGAATCAATGATTTTATTATTCTACAAACTTCTTTAAATAAAATTAAATATCTACAATGGAAATCGTAATCGTTTTATACTAAATTTGTGCGAAATTGTTATGAATATACGATTTATCGGAACAGGTGGTGCTTTTGATATTGACTACGGAAATAGTTCGGCTATCATAACGTGTCAAGGAAAAAATATCTTAATAGACTGCGGGCATACTGTCTTCCCCAAATTAATGCAATTAAACCTAGTCCAAACGATAGATTATATTTTGATTACGCATCTTCATGATGACCATGCTGGCTCGCTTTCCACCCTGATTTTTTACTTGTATTTTTTCTTTCCCCAGAGGAAAGTCCCTGTTATTGCACCACAAAAATTCCAACAAGAATTAATAAATTTCCTTAACTTTTCCCAAAAAAATACATTACAATTTACTACTTTTGAAGATCTACCTGATTTCATTCAACCTATTGATACTTTTAATCGCCATTACCCTGATATGCAAACGTATGGCTATGTTTTTTCTGAAAGCAATAAACACATTGTTTACAGCGGAGATATTAATGATGTTCATTTTCTTGTAGAGGAAGTAAAAAAGCTTAATTTGGATGGAGAAATAATAATTTTTCATGATGTAACTTTTAATGAATTAGCGAAAATATCACATGCCTATTACAAAGACCTAGAACTTTATCTTCATGAATATCCTATATGGGGCTATCATTGTAATCCTAAAATGAAACCAAAGGATTGTAAAATCCCATTAGTGGTAGAAAATCCTAACTTATTGTTTTAGGATGTTGAAGCTAATAAAAAAATATTTTCCAGAATTTCATAAAGATACATTCGAACGTTTAGCGATTGCAATGCGACTTCACCAAGAATGGAATGCTAAAATCAACTTAATTTCCCGAAAAGATATAGAAAATTTGGAGTGTCATCATTATTTACATTCGTTAAGCATATTAAAATTTATAACTATCTTTGACGGAGCAGAAGTATTAGATGTAGGCACGGGAGGTGGTTTTCCAGGTTTACCGTTAGCAATTGTTTTGCCTAAAGTACAATTTTACTTGTTAGATAGTATTCAAAAGAAACTGAATGTAATTGAAGATATTAAACAGAATTTAGGTTTAGAGAATGTTCGGACTGTGTGGAGCAGAATAGAGGACTACAAGTTCAAACATGACATTTTGACAGCAAGAGCTGTTTCTTCTTTGCCAAAATTTTATAGTTTAGTTAAAAAAAACGTTAAAAAACAAATTCTTTACTTAAAAGGTGGGGATTTTGCAGGAGAACTACAACAAATTCCTATGCCTATTGAATTGTACAAAATACATGAAAAAATATCTGAACCCTTCTTTGAAACAAAAAAAATAGTATCTTTGCGAATTGTTTCGTGATAATAATAGAATTGAACAATTTATTGAATAGACGTGTTTTTATTGGTCAACTTATTATAAAATAGCATAATGTCAAACGAGGAACAACCTAAAAGTGGATTTAATCTTTTTTGGATATACGGTATAATTTTTCTTTTCATCATTTTATCGTTCTTGTTTTTACCGGAACGTAAAAATGGTGATGAAATATCTTATGATAAATTTGCTAATGAACTAGTTGCTAATAATTTAGTGAAAAAAGTTAATATTGTCAATGAAAAATTAATAGAAGTTTTTTTAAATCAAGAAGGACAAAAATTATTGCCTGCGGAGAAAAAAAATAAAACTGAATTATTCGGAAGCGTCTATCCTGATTATACATTCAAAATCATTTCAGGAGAAAAATTTGAAGAGTTTCTAATTCAGAAACGTATTCCCTATGAAATTGTAGAGAGGACAGACTACTTTGGTTCTTTTGTATCTTTAATGCTTCCTATTGCTATTTTAATTTTAATTTCTCTTTTCTTTATGCGAAGGATTGGAGCGAGCATGGGGGGAGGGCAAATATTTAATATTGGCAAAAGTAAAGCTACACTATTTGATGAAGAAAATAAGATTAATGTAAATTTTTCGAATGTAGCGGGATTAGAGGAAGCAAAGCAAGAGGTTATGGAGGTGGTAGAGTTTTTGAAAAATCCCAAAAAATTTACTAAATTAGGGGGAAAAATGCCCAAAGGCGTTTTATTAGTAGGTCCTCCGGGAACAGGAAAAACTTTGTTAGCCAAGGCTGTAGCGGGAGAAGCAGGAGTACCTTTTTTTAGTTTGAGTGGCTCGGATTTCGTGGAAATGTTCGTTGGAGTAGGTGCTGCAAGAGTACGCGATTTGTTTAAAACTGCAAAAGAAAAAGCCCCTTGTATCATTTTTATTGATGAAATTGACGCTATCGGGCGTCAGAGAGGTAGAGGAAATTTTACAGGTGGTAACGACGAAAGAGAAAACACCCTCAACCAATTGCTCGTTGAAATGGATGGTTTTAATACGGATTCTGGTGTCATCATCATGGCGGCAACCAATCGAGCCGATATTTTAGACCCCGCCCTGTTAAGACCCGGCCGCTTTGACCGCCAAATTTCTGTAGATAGACCCGAACTCAAAGAACGAGAAGCCATCTTCAAAGTACATATCGCTAAAATTACGGTTAGTGAAGATGTTGATATCGCTAAATTAGCCGCCCAAACACCAGGTTTCGTAGGTGCAGACATCGCTAATGTATGTAACGAAGCCGCTTTGATAGCTTCACGAAAAGATAAAGATAAGGTCTCAATGGAAGATTTTATGCAGGCTATTGATAGAGTTTTGTTGGGATTAGAAAAAAAGAGCCGCGTAATTCACCCCGAAGAAAAAGAAACTATAGCCTATCACGAAGCAGGTCACTGTATTGCAGGGTGGTATTTAAAATATGGATCTCCCCTTGTTAAGGTTACTATCATTCCGAGAGGTACAGCATTAGGTTACGCACTTTATCAGCCCGAAGAACGTATTATTACTCCATACCATAAACTCATCGACGAAATGTGTGTTTCTCTTGCTGGTAGAGCCGCCGAAGAAATTGTTTTCAATGAAATTTCCACCGGCGCTCTCGATGACCTACAAAAAGTTACTCAAAAAGCTTATGCTATGGTCAGTTACTTTGGTATGAACGAGAAAGTAGGAAATGTATCTTTCTACGACCCCCACTCCGATATGGCTCTCACAAAACCCTATTCCGACCAAACCGCTAAACTCATTGACGATGAAGTCCGTAAATTGATTGATTACGCCTATAATAGAGTTAAAGCCCTTCTAATAGAAAAACGACAACAACTTGAAACAATCGCAAAAGCATTGCTAGAAAAAGAAGTATTATTACAATCTGACGTAGAAAATCTCATCGGACCAAGACTTTTCCCTACTGCTTTTGCTTCCTAAAAAAGTGGAACCCAAAGTTCTCATTTTCGCTGATTTCCATTTAGGAATACCAAATATCCAACAATCTTTAATACGTGAAAAAAAATTTATTCATTTCATAAACTCCCAACACGATCTGAAAGAAGTTGTTATCTTGGGCGATTTATTTGATTTCTGGTTTGAATATAAACACGTTGTCCCCAAAGGTTATTTCCGTATTCTAGCCAAACTCGCTGATTTACACGATAATGGTGTTAATGTAACTGTTTTTTCAGGTAACCACGATATATGGTTAAAAAACTATTTCCCCGAATACTTAAACATTCCCGTTTATCATGAACCTTTAATTAAAGAATGGTTTGGTAAAAAATTTTTTTTAGCCCATGGAGATGGTTTAGGTCCTAATGATTATGGATATAAATTCATGAAAAAATGCTTTAAAAATCCTTTTTTACAGTTTTGTTTCCGTTGGATACACCCTGATATAGGTATTGCCATTGCCCATTATTTTTCGCGAAAAAGTAGAAAAACACATCAAATTTCAGATGTCGTTTACCATGGAAATCAAGAATGGGTCTATCAATATTTTGAAAAAAAAAGTATACAACTACCTGATATTCAATATTTTATTTTTGGGCATAGACACTTGCCAATTATTAAGTCCAATGCAGATGCTCAAATGGTAGTTTTAGGAGATTGGATACATCATTTCGCATACCTTGAAATAACTCCCAATGATGTCCAATTAAAATTCCTTGAACAAAATTATGAAATCAAAAATTAGCTTTATCGGAATACTAGCTTCTTTGGTATTGTCTGCCTGTCAAAAAGAAAAATTTATAATTTTTATAGACGAACTATCCGAAGCGTATGCCGATAAAATTATAAAGGCATACCAAAAAAAATACCCCCAAAAAACTTTTGAAATTTTTTACTACAATACAGATTTCATTTTTCAATCAATCAAAATGGGCAGAACCCCTAACCTCATCATCAGTTTTGATACTTCATATGCTCGTAAATTTGGTATAAATATCCTCAAAAAACATCTTATCTACCGAGATGCATTAGTTTTTGCGGTATCAGATTCTAATTTATTTAGCATCAATGATTTACTAACCAAAGGAAAATATTTAGCTATTCCAATGCATAATACTGCTTTACAGCCTCACGTAAAACCATTTCTCCAATATCATAACTTATCCAGCGAAAACTATTATCCTATTTATCCCCATGACTTTAAAAGCATGGCTCTTTATTTAAATAAAAAAATGGTAAGTGCAGGAATAATGCTTAAAAGTCAAACTGAATACTACAATATTCGCGGGATGCTTCCGTATTTTCATCAAGCGTTATTACATTATTACGCGGAACTAGAATCCCATTAATTTTTTATTGCTTCTATGTAAATTTGTGTTCTTTCAAAAATTTGGTTCTCAAACTGTTCTATATCTAAAATATCACCTGAAATTTTTAGTTCTTTGGTATTAATGTCTATCTTCCAAGTACTAACTTCTTTATGGTTTTGGAGTTCTTTTTCTAGTTTAGTAATGCAACCGTTGCAATGAATATCTGTTTTAAAGCGGTATATTTTCATGGGATTTCAAGGGATGATAGGTTTTCCGATACTTTCATAATGAAAGCCGTGTTTTTTTATGAGTTGAGTATCCAAAATATTTCTTCCATCAAAGATAACAGGATTTTTTAGGAGAGATTTAATTTTTTCATAGTTGGGGGTTCTGAATTCGTTCCATTCTGTAATGATTATTAAAGCATCACTATTTTCAAGAGCTTGATAGGGCGATTCTGCATATTGAATAGGTAAGTTTGGATAATATTTTTGATAGGTTTCCATGGCAACTGGGTCATAAGAAATGATTTTAGCCCCTAACCTCAATAGTTCGTTAATAATCACGAGCGAAGGAGCTTCACGAATATCATCGGTATTGGGTTTAAAAGCTAAGCCCCATATAGCAAATTGTTTATCATGAATAGCCCCAAAATAATTTTGGATTTTTTTTACGATATGGGATTTTTGAATGGAATTTACTTTTTCAACGGCTTCCAAGATTTTGAATTCGTAACCGTGCTCACGTGCAGTATGAATCAAGGCTTTAACATCTTTGGGAAAGCAAGACCCCCCATAACCAACACCTGCAAATAAAAATCTATTCCCGATACGAGAGTCCGAGCCCATGCCTTTGCGTATTAAATCAATATTTCCTCCTACGATTTCGCAAAGTTGTGCCATCTCGTTCATAAAACTAATTTTAGTCGCAAGAAAGGCATTAGAAGCATATTTGGTGAGTTCTGAACTTCTTACGTCCATATAAATTAAAGGGTTACCACTTCTCAAAAATGGGGCATAGAGTAAATCCATCATCTCTTTTACTTTATCAGAAGAAGTTCCAACAATCACTCTTTCAGGTTTCATAAAATCCTCCACGGCTGAACCCTCACGTAAAAATTCAGGATTAGATGCTACATCAAAAGGAACGTTCGTTTTATTTTTTATTATCTCCGTAACTTTGTCTGCTGTACCAACAGGAACAGTACTTTTATTCACAATCACTTTGTACTTTTTCATGTATTCAGCAATTTGCTCTGCCACCTTCAAAACATACTGTAAATCCGCTGAACCATCTTCCATTGGAGGCGTAGGCAGAGCTAAAAAAATCATCTCCGCAAAATCCACAGCCTCTTGAAGGTTATCAGTAAAAAATAAACGTTTTTCTTTAATATTCCTTGAAAAAATAACCTCAAGTCCAGGTTCATAAATCGTTAATATCCCCGATTGGAGTTTATTCAATTTATCAGGGTCTACATCTACGCATAATACTTCATTGCCCGTTTCTGCAAAGCAAGTGCCCGTAACTAAACCAACATATCCTGTACCAATTACCGCTAATTTCATTGGATCAAACTTAAAACACAAAAAATAATTTTTTTAACTTTTACTCAAACATACAATACCAGGTAGTGCCTTCCCTTCTAAATATTCTAATAAAGCTCCCCCACCCGTTGAAACGTAAGACACTTTTTCTACGAGTTGGGCTTTTTCTATAGAGGCGGCAGAGTCTCCCCCACCTATTAAAGAATAAGCCCCTTGTTGAGTAGCCTGCGCTACCAAGTCCGCTATTGCCAATGTACCTTTCGCAAAATTATCCATTTCAAAAACCCCCATCGGACCGTTCCATAGTATCGTTTTAGAAGCTAAAATTACCTTTCCATATTCCTCGATGGTTTGGGGACCAATATCCAATCCCATACTATCAGAAGGAATGGAATTGATATATACCGTCATAAATTCCGCATCATTTTGAAACGCTTTTGCTACTACCACATCTAATGGTAGTAACAATCTAATATTCAACGCTTTAGATTTATCAAGTATTTCTTTTGCCGCCTCTACTCTATCCTCTTCACACAAAGATTTTCCTATGTTGTAACCAAGCGCTTTAAGAAAAGTAAAAGCCATGCCTCCCCCTATCAAAAGGTTATCCACTCTTTGAATAAGATTTTGAATGATGAGAATTTTATCCGAAACTTTTGCACCACCAACTATTGCGGTGTAAGGTTTTTGAATATTATTTAGGACTTTATTCCCGTTAATTACCTCTGCTTCTAATAAGAAACCTGCATATTTTTCTTGAAAAAATTGAGCCATAACCGCAGTTGATGCATGAGCACGATGTGCTGTACCAAAAGCATCATTGACATAAACTTCCGCTAATGTGGCTAGTTCTTTTGAAAATGCTATATCCCCTTTCTCTTCTTCTGGATGAAATCGTAAATTCTCTAATAGGATGACCTCACCAGGCTTTAAAGATTGTACTTTCTGTAAAGTTTCAGGTCCTATACAATCCTCAGCAAAAGCTACCGGCTGTCCTAACAAATTACTTAACACAGAAACAACGGGCTTTAGACTATATTTTTCTTCGTAGCCTTTCTTGGGTCTTCCAAGATGAGAAGCTAAAATAACTATTGCCCCTTTTTGGATTAAGGTTTGAATAGTAGGGATAGCGGCGCGAATACGTCTATCGTCAGTTACTTGGAGTTGCTCGTTTAATGGGACATTAAAATCCACACGAACAAATACTCTTTTGTTATGTAATTCAGCGTTTTGTATATTTTTCATAAAAATTTAAATTGAATAAAACAGAATTACCAAAGTAAAATAGTACTCTTGGGCATTCAAACGTGAAATTATTTCAATTGAGCTAATTTTTGTACCAGTTCTGCGGTTCTACAGGAGTACCCCCATTCATTATCATACCAACCTACCACTTTGACTAAATTGCCCATAGCAGAAGTTTGTTGAGCATCAAAGATACAAGAGTGAGCGTTTCCAATAATATCAACGGAGACGAGCGGGTCTGTGGAGTATTCAAGGATACCTTTTAAAGAAGTTTCGGCGGCATTTTTCATGGCTTGGTTGATTTCATCTTTGGTGACTTCTTTTTTTAAGATGGCGGTTAAATCAGTTAGAGAGCCATCGATAACAGGTACACGCATAGCAACGCCATCTAGTTTTCCTTTAAGTTGTGGTAAGACTAAACCTACTGCTTTAGCGGCACCTGTAGACGTAGGGACGATATTTAAAGCAGCTGCCCTTGCTCTTCTCAAATCTTTGTGAGGGGCATCTTGTAAATTTTGGTCAGCCGTATAAGCATGTACGGTAGTCATATATCCTTTTTCAATACCGAAAACTTCATCTAAAACTTTAGCCATAGGGGCTAAACAATTGGTAGTACAGGAAGCATTGGATATAATTTTCATATCAGGGGTCAGTATATTATCATTTACTCCTAATACTACGGTTGCATCCACGTTCGTGCCAGGGGCGGAGATAATAACTTTTTTTGCTCCTGCCTCTAAATGTGCTTTTGCTTTGGTACCATCAGTAAATTTACCTGTACATTCAATGACGATATCCACACCAAGTTCGCCCCATTTTAAATTAACTGGGTCTTTTTCTGCGGAGCCTATAATTTTTTTTTCGTTTACTATAAGGAACTGGTCGTTCCCAGAAACCGTACCATCAAATCTCCCATGTGCAGAATCATATTTTAATAAATGCGCCAAAGTAGCATTGTCTGTCAAATCATTAATTTTTACTACTTCTACGTTGGGGTTATTGAAAAGTCTTCTAAAAACTAAACGACCAATTCTACCAAAACCGTTTATTCCTACTTTGATTGTCATTTTTTGAGGTTTAATTTTATGTAAAAAACTTCGCAAAGATAAGAATGAAAAATAGAATTACAAAATAGTAGTAGGTAAAGTTGAATAAAGAGACCAAGTTATTAGGCCAATGGCAAATCATTCGTAAAAGGTAATGTTACAAAGAAAGTAGTTTTACCGGGTTGTGTTTCTACATTAATGGTACCATTATGTTTTTTAATGATTTTGAGGGTGATATCTAGTCCCATACCTGTACCTTCGCCTTGGGGTTTTGTAGTGAAGAAGGGGTCAAAGATTTTAGGTAGAATGTGTTCGGGGATACCAGGACCGCTATCCGTTATAGCGACTTGTACACCTTGCTCAACGGTTTTAATTTTCACGTGTAATGTTCCTGCGTAGTTCATAGCTTGCAAGGCATTATGTATAATGTTCGTCCATACTTGACCAATTTCATCGGGGTAGGCAGGAATTTTAGGGACTTCTTCAAAGTGGGTAGTAACCTCTACTCCGTATTTCATTTGATTATGGTACAACGTGAGGATAGTGTCTACGCTTTCTCTAATATCCACCATAACCGCTTTTTCGTCTTGCTTTTGATAGGCATGATTTTTTAAAGCAAACACAATCTTTTTTGTTTTTGCGGCGGCAACAGAGATATTATCTAAATTTACTTTGAGTTGTCCTATCTGATAAACTACATTCAAGATTTCCATAGCTTGAGAAGTTAGGAACAAGGGTATGAAAGGTTCTATGTTATCGTAAATACCGATTTCAATTAGTTTTCTACCGATATCCTCTGCATTCTCAACTCCTATTTTTTCTAATTCTTGAATTAACCATTTTCTTTTAGCACGTTCTTCTTTCGAAGTTAAATTTTTTTGAGCGTTCAATGCTTTTTGGGTGAGTTCAATAAAATTAGGGATTAAGGATTTATCCAGAGATTGAATTAAAATAGGATAGGACTGTATGACGAGGGGAAGTACATCATTCATATTTTCGGAGGAGGCTTTGACAGCACCAATGGGAGTGTTGATTTCATGAGCGATGCCTGCTACCAATTGCCCTAGCGAAGCCATCTTTTCGGATTGTATTAATTGAGCTTGGGTATTTTTTAAGTTTTCTAAAGCTGTTTCGAGTTCGCTTGTACGTTCTTTTACGAGATTTTCAAGGTTTTCATTGAGTTTTTTGAGGTTATCTTCACTTAATTTAAGTTCGTCAGCAGTTTTTTTGAGTTCATCTTGCGTTGCTTCCAGCTCTTCCATATTTTGAAGTAGTTCTTCTTCTTGGGCTTTCAATGCTTCGTTGGCTTGTTGCATTTCTAACATTAAATTTTTAATTTTTTCTTCCGCTTCTACTTGTTGAGTAATGTTCGTAAAGAATTCCAAAACTTTGATAGGTTTTTCATTTAGGTTTAGGATAGGATAGAAAGTAGTATTAACCCAGATATAGCCATTTTCGCCTTTTTTACGTTTCATTTTGGTGGTATAAGCTCTTCCAAAGCGAATTTCATTCCATATTTTATTGAATAACTCTTCTTTATCGTCTTCATTATCAAAGAAAAGGGTATCCATCACATGAGTAGGGGTGGGCTCGCTTTGTAGCAGTAGATTAGCGAGATTATTCATTTTCAATATATTACCTTTTAAATCGTATTGAATAGAAGCAGTAGATTTATTGATAGCTTGAATCTGTCCTTCGTAGTCTAAGGCTTTAAGTTTATCTTCTGTGATATTGTTAGCGAGCATGATTACTTTATAAGGGATGCCTTCAGAATTTTTGACGGGGGTGTAAGTAGCATAATGCCAAACTTCATTTCCATTCTTATCATAAGTGATGTATTCTCCGGATTGAGGTATCCCCTTGTTAAGTTCTTCCCAAAATTTTTCCCAATATCCAAAATTACTATTATCTTTATTGTAGACTAAAATTTTATGGTGCTTATCTAGTAGCTCTTCAGGTTGATATCCCACTGATTTAAGAAAAGCTTGGTTTACACGCTTTATGAAGCCATTCATATTAAATTCTATCGTTTCAAGCGTGGAATCAATAGCATTTAATTGCCCTGATATTTCGATATCTTTTTGTTGCATTTCTATTTGAGCGGCTTCCAAGGCTTCAATGGTTTTTTTCATGACCAATTCTTGAGCTTCTAAACGCTCATTTTTGTCTTGTGCTTCGGAAAGTAATTTTTGTATATTCTCTCTATTTTTGATTACTAGCAAAGTAAATGCAGTAGTTTCAGCCACTTTCTTAATAAAAAAAATTTCATTTTCATTTAAAGGCTTTAAGGAAGCAATTTCTAATACTCCTTGTACTTGATTTTCAGCAATTAAAGGTACAATCAATACACAAACAGGTTTGGTTTCCCCAAGTGCAGTTTTGACTACCAAAAAACCATCAGGTAAATCCGTTAAATAGACGGTTTCTTTATTTTTTACGGCTTGTCCTGTGATACCATCACCTGCTTCAAAAGCTCTTTTGAGCATCGTTTTAATATCGTAAGCATAACTACTTATCAATTTAAGCTTAGAGTTACTTTCTACAGATTCATCTGTAATATACAGAACTGCCATATCTGCTTTTACAAACTTGACTAAATGGTACAATAAATTATCTCCCCATCGCTCTATATTGTTGTAGGCACTAGAAGAAACTACTTCCGCAAATTTAAGAATACCTTCATCAATTCGTTGTTTATTTTTTAATTCCTCAGTTAATTGATTAGATTTTTGAATTTCTAACTCTAATTCTTTTACTCTTTCTTGGATTTTTTTTTCTAAATCCTGATTGATTTCTTGAATGGTTTGTTGCTGAAAATTAATTTCTTTGAGCATATGCCCGATGGACTGGTATAAACGACTAATTTCATCAGAACCTTCACGTTGAACTATCAAACTATAATCTTTTTTTTCAGTAATTTGTTTGGCGATTTCCGATAGTTCATTGATAGGCTTAGAAATACTGTTATCCAATAAATAAATAGAAGGAATGCACAAAACCACCATTATAATTACAACGATAAGTACGATATGTAAGAATTTTTGTTTTAAAATATAAAGTTCTTGTAGAGAAACTCTTACCATTACATCAATTTTCTGATTATTTATATAGAAAGTTTCTTTTAAGATAGCATAATCCTCAAAGACTAGTCTATTTTCTTTTTGAGAAGTATTAAAATTGAATTTAGGCTCATTTTTTGTATAAAAACCGACTTCAAAGTCATTTTTAAAAATAGCAATATCTAAAATTTCGTCATATATACTAAATGTTTGTAGAACAGAGTACACTTTGGCATTTTTGTCCATTTGGTAAAGAGTATTGATTTTACTTGCTATTAAGGAGACCAATTTTTGATTTTCTTGGACGGTTTTTTGGAGGATGTTTTGGTTAAAGAATTGATATTGAGAGTAAAATATAATGAACCCAATAGTTAATATACTGAACAAAATAATCAGCAATAATTTTTTTCTCAGGCTGAGGTGCTTAAAATTTATCATTTATCAAATTTTTTGGTTACAAAATTGCGTTTTATCGTTCATAACTGCAAAAACTTTTTTTAGATTTTCAAAGTATTTTAGTATTTTCAATAAAATTTGAAAACTTCAAAAAAATTTGATTATTAAATAATTTCCTACTATCTTTGTGCCATAAACTTAATATATATAAATATGAAAAATCCATTTGTCAATTCAACAGAGATGTTTAACAAAAGTTTTCAACAACAAACAGAGTTAAGCACAAAATTAATGTCTTCTATGATTGAGACAATGAATGAACAATTGCAATTAACGATGGAAACGAATCGTAAAATTGCTGAATTAGTAACTAATCAATTAAATGCAGCAGCTAAAGCTAATTTGAACATGTGGAATGAATTTTCCCAAATGTTTAACAAACAAATTGAAGTTATTTCGGATAACGTTCAGAATGTTCAAAAAGAAGCTGAAAAAGTCGTAAAAGTGGCGAAATAAATTAGCCTAACAAAATCCCTAAACACTTTATTACCCAGAAAAACAAAATACTGTTCTTCTGGGTTTTTCTTTTAAATAGCACTCATTCATAAATAAAATCAATAATTTTCGTTTTGACGCAACTTCAAAAACCGTTTATTCATCAAAAGAAAAATAAATTTTTAGATAAAAAGTTTACTATTTTTGAAAATAAAATCATAGTATGAAACAAACAGCTCTAGTAAAAATTATAAAGGCTTCAGCAGGTACAGGAAAAACTTTTAATTTAGTAAAAAACTACCTTAGTTATCTACTACAAAATCCTGCTAATTATCGCCGTGTATTAGGGCTTACCTTTACCCAAAAAGCGGCAAAAGAAATGAAAAAACGTATTATTGAAGAAACGCTACTCATCGCTGAAAGTCAACTTGAAAGCAATATTTTACAGCAAATCCGTTCTAACACTGCTGTAAATCCTTACAATGCACAATCGATATTAGAGTATATTTTATTTGATTATTCAAGATTTGATTTTCAAACGATTGACTCTTTTTTTTATAAAATTGTTAAAATATTTGGAAAAGAATTGGATATTCATCCGAACTTTCAAATTGAAGAGGATACAGATTTATTCATCCAACTTTGTATTGAACAACTTTACAAGGAAAGTAATCAAAATGATGAAATTAGAGACTACCTTTACAACTTTATTTTATATAGATTAGAAGAACAAGAAACTTGGAATATAGACTATCCTATCCAACAACTTACTAGCGAAATCATTAAAACTAGTTCTTATGATTATTTGCAATTATTTAAAAATAAACATTTTAACGATTTTGAAGCCCTTAAAAAAAAACATGGTGATTTCATTCAAAAATATGAAACGGAAATACAAAATTTAATTCAAAATATTCAAAAACTTATTCAACCCTACGAAAATCAAAAAGATATATGGAAAGAAAAATCTCGTGGACTGCCCAGTAAATTAAAAAAATTTAAAAATTTGCGATATTTACAATTTCAAGATATTAGGAAACTATTAATTTTTCTTTCAAACAAAGAATATTTCAACCAAAAAAAAATAGAATTTGAGAATATTACTGAAAAAATATATCCAATCTACCTAGAACTAAATCAAAAATTAGATATTTCTAAATGGAAATTATATAAAACTAATTTATTCGCTTATCAAAGTTTACAGACCTCTGCCCTACTATCTAAATTATGGGAAATTGGAGAAAAAATTAAACAAGAAAATTTTTTCATTTTAATGTCAGATATAAACACTAAAATAAAAGATTTTTTAGAAAAAGAACCCTCTGAATATCTGTATTGGCGTTTAGGTAATCGCTATGAGTATTTTTTATTAGATGAATTTCAAGATACTTCTGAAACACAATATAACAATTTAAAGCCCTTAGTAGAAAGTGTTATTCAAACAAAAATGGGATATGCCTTATTTGTAGGTGATATAAAACAATCTATCTATCGATGGAGAGGTAGTAAACCGTCATTACTCCAAAATTTATCCAATGAACACGCTTTTCATGATTTCGTAACTGAAGAAGTATTAGATACTAATTTTAGAAGCGCACCTGAAATTATACAATTCGTAAAAAATTTTTTTGACGTTATTACGAAAAACTTCAATAATTACAAAGAACTATTTTCTATTTATGAAAACCTCAGCGATAAAGCCCATAAAATCTCTGAAAAAGGATACGTAAAAATTAAAAAAATCAATAAAGAAAACAGCACAACAAAAAGTATTGCTAAATCTGAACTGAAAGAACAAATATTGATGGAACTATATCAAGAATTACAAAATCTAAAAAATTGCCAAGATATAGCCATTTTAGTCAGAACTAATGCTGAATCTCGTTTAGTTGCCCATTTTTTAGCTCAACATCAAATTCCTTTTACAGCATCAGATTCCCTCTTGATGAGTAATTCTCTTTTAATACAATTCCTATTTGAAACCCTGAAATTCCTTCACTTTCCCCAACAACCTATTAACGCTTTAACAGTAAGAAACCTAGCTTATAATCTCAATATAAGATTTATCCAAGAAGAATTCTTAAATTTCGCAAAGTCTATCCGTGGTTACAACTTATACGAGCAAACCGAAAATATTATAGATTATTTTGGTCTTTATACCCATCTAAATGATGACATAGTACAGTTTTTAGAATTTGTACATCATTACGAAAATATTGAGTACAACAAAAATTTATCCTTTTGGGAATGGTTTGAGCGATACTCGCACGAGGAGTCTATTGTATTAGAATCCAAAGAGCCCATAAAAATTATGACTATACACCAATCCAAAGGATTAGAATTTGATGTCGTTTTTTGTCCTTTTCTGGACTGGAGTTTAAAACCTAAAGCTGGAACCAAATATTGGGGTATTTATGACGGAAATCCTTACCTATTAAGCTACAAACAAGAACATGAATGTACCTTATTTTATACTTTGAATAAGCAAAATGCCTTCCAGACTGAAACTCAGGAAACTATCCTTGAAAATACCAATATTTTATATGTCGCATTAACCCGCGCTAAAAAGCAATTGTATGGCTGGTTCATCGGAAAAAAAGACTCCTCTAATCACGAAATTTTAAATGATTTTACTAATGTAGCAGACTTTTTTGAGCTATTTTTTAAATTTATTGCAAAAAATGAACATGAATATGTTGCTGGTAGCTTCGAGGATATATGGAATAACCCTAACGAAATTCGCCGAGAGGTAATACAAAATCTAGACTACCATCCTTGGCGTAATCATATTTTCTTAAAACCTGCTACCAAAAAAGATTGGAATTTCCTGATTCAAAATAACGATAAAGCAACTCAAAGAGGAATTATTATCCACAAGCTGCTAGAACAATTAAAACATATTAACAACTTAAAATCATTGGTTCAAGACTTCGTTAATCAAGGAAAAATTACTCTTGAAGACCAAACAACCATCATTGAAAAAATTGAAACTTTGTTTCAGAATCCTTTAGTAAAATTATGGTTTTCTGAAAATGCTTTTATTCTCAAAGAACAAAAAATTATACAAAAAAATCAAGAAAGTAAAATCCCAGATAGGTTGGTAATTCATGATGGTGTTTTATATATCATTGAGTATAAAACAGGACAAAAATATTCCGAACATACACAACAACTTCAAGAATACGCTCACATCATACAACAATCCAACTTAAAATATATTAAACCTTTCCATACTATCAAGCAATACCTCCTTTATATTGATGAAAACGAAATCGTAGAAGTAAAAAATTAACCCAAAAATCCAATTTTCTTACTAAAATAAAACATTCTTAAATGAGTTTACGTAATATTACTATATCAATTCAACATTTTATGAAAAAAATAGTAGTTTTTTTAGCCGTTATTATTTTTCAATTTTTGAATGGTCAAGAAAAAAAATGGGATCAATTATTGGTAGCTTTTCCAATAACGGATTACATCATTGATTCCGACGGTGTTATCCTGGTGCAAATTCATGTTACAGATGAAAATGTTAAAAAAATAATTAAAGAAGGACAATTGGCTGTACTTGAACCCCTCGGTAACGTTTTTAATGAAAATACGAAAGGATATTATAAATGTGCCCTCATTAAAGGAGATTATTTTTATTTTGGTTGTAGTAAAAATGATAAGAAATCTTTTTTTAAAGATCCCACTGAAAAGGATTTACTTTACTTATTCGTTGATAAGCCTAAAAATTATTATCTTGACGGAATAGTGTACTTTTCTTTAGTAATGAATAGTATCAAACTATTTAATATTTATGATGAACCTCTCTACAATCATCAAGAGCTTATTACCAAATTGACAATAGAAAAAGAAAAAGAAATCCTAAAAAAATGTGTAGAAGATATTCAACTTACTGCACAATTGATGGAAAAAGAAGAAAGTGGTATGGAGCAAAATATTTTAATTGATGAAGGACCCTACAAAGGAATTAGATTATTTGATGCAATGAAAAAAGCAAAAGAAAAAGATGTACAAGACTTTTTTAGTTACATCAAAGTAAGACCCCAAAAATACGCAGGAAATGAATATAGAATATCAGAAATTTACGCCACATGGATTGCTGCTGGATGTCCCGTACCCGTAAAAAAATGATGGGCATCCACATTCCTAATTTAAAGATACAAATTTATGATAATAACTTAGAAACTAAATTCTTGCAGGAATTTCGTGGAGTATTGTCCTTTTCTAAATCTCTCATCTTTCATTAATTTACGATGAAAGGGGATAGTAGTTTTAACTCCTTCAATTACGAACTCTTCTAACGCACGAGACATCTTATCTATCACTTCTTCTCTCGAGAAAGCAGAAACGATTAGTTTAGCAATCATAGAATCATAATTAGCTGGTACAACATAACCTTTGTATGCGTGGGAATCCACTCTAACACCATGCCCACCGGGTAAGTGAAACTCTGTAATTTCACCGGGGCAAGGTCTAAAATCGTTATAGGGATCTTCCGCATTGATACGCACTTCCATCGCATAACGCCCAGTAGGATAGTAATTTTTGCCACTAATTGGTATTCCTGCATGTACCTTAATTTGTTCTTTGATGAGATCGTACAAGAAAATTTCTTCGGTAACAGGGTGTTCTACTTGGATACGCGTATTCATTTCCATGAAATAGAAAGAGCCGTCTTCATCTAAAAGGAACTCTACTGTACCAACACCTTCATAATTTACGTATTTTGCGGCTTTGATTGCGGCTTCGCCCATTTTTTCGCGAATTTCTGGAGTAAGTACAGGACTGGGGCATTCTTCTACTAATTTTTGGTGTCTCCTTTGAATGGAACAATCCCGCTCCGATAAATGACAAACATTCCCAAATTGGTCTCCCACCACTTGTATTTCTACATGTCTTGGATTTTGGATATACTTTTCTAAATACAACCCAGGGTTACCAAAAGCGGCTCCCGCCTCCTGCGAAGCTTGTTGAAAAGCCGATTCTATCTCTTCCTCCTTCCATACTAGTCGCATACCACGACCTCCACCGCCCGCAGTAGCTTTTAATATTACTGGATAGCCTATCTCCTTAGCAATTCTTTTCGCCTCTTCAACACTAGATAATAAACCATCAGAACCCGGAATAGTGGGAACTCCCGCTTTTTTCATGTTTTCTTTTGCTGTGGACTTATCCCCCATGGCTTCTATAATCTCAGGACTCGGTCCTAAAAATTTGATATTATAATCTTTACAAACTTGCGCAAACTTTGCATTCTCCGCCAAAAAACCATAACCTGGATGAATACCATCCACCCCAGTAATTTCTGCCGCAGATATAATATTAGGAATATTAAGGTAAGAATCTTTACTGGGCGCAGGACCTATGCAAACTGCTTCATCCGCAAATCGTACATGCAAACTATTTTTATCAACCGTAGAATACACCGCAACCGTTTTTATACCCATCTCCCTACATGTACGTATAATACGAAGAGCAATTTCTCCTCTATTTGCAATTAAGATTTTCTTAAACATAAACCTAAATTAGTTCAACTTCAAATAAAGGCTGGTCATATTCTACAGGCTGTGCATTTTCTACTAATATTCTAACAATTTTACCATCCACCTCTGACTCTATTTCATTGAATAGTTTCATCGCCTCTATCAAACATAACACTTGTTTTTTAGTAATTATATCTCCCACTTTTACATAAGGATCCTTATCAGGTGCTGGAGAACGATAAAATGTTCCTATCATGGGAGACTTAATCAATATCGTGTTCGCTTTCGTAGTACTAGCTGATGCTTTACTTTCTGATGGAGTAACCGTCTCTTGCGCACTAGTCTGAGAAGGTAATACCGGCAAATTTACATTAGTAGAAAGCACAGGATTAATAGGTAACACTTGTTGCGGAATAACTTCATAACTTCCTGAACCTTTTTTAATTTTTATTTTGAACTCTTTTTCTTCGATTTCCAATTCCGTTAAGTCTGATTTATTGACCGTTCTAATGATTTCTAAAATTGACTTTAAATCCATATTATTATTGATTAAGCAATTATCTTTAATTAAATTATTTTACACGTTCAACGTATGTTTTTGTCCTCGTATCTACCTTAATAATTTCATCATTATCTATGAATAATGGCACCTTGACTTCTGCACCTGTTTCAAGTTTAGCAGGCTTCATAGCGTTTGTAGCAGTATCTCCTTTTATACCAGGCTCCGTATAAACCACCTTCATAACCACGAAAATAGGAATATCCACCGTTAGAATCTTGTCCGTATCGCTATCTATGACAACATCTACCATTTCATTTTCCTTCAAAAATTCTACTCCATCAATTTTGTCTCTTGGTATGGATATTTGGTCAAAAGTTTCTGGATGGATAAATACCAAATCATTACCATCAGGATAGGAATACTGATATTTCGTTCGAGTTAAATTTACAATTTCAATTTTTGTACCTGAAGGAAACGTATTATCAATCACTTTTCCTGATGTTAAACTTTTTAACTTAGTTCTCACAAAAGCTGCTCCTTTCCCAGGCTTTACATGTTGAAACTCAACCACTGTATAAACATCATTATTAAAACGAATCGCTAAACCGTTTTTGATATCAGATGTATCTGCCATATATAATTAAAGCGCAATTTTAAACATAAAAATTGATTTATAAAAATCATTTTTTATTTTTATTTTTAAGTCTCTAAAACAATTTATCTTTGCAAAAACATTTATGCGTATCCTTAATCCACTTTATGATTGGGCTTTTAAGTACTTGATGGATAACAATGAAATAGCAAAGAAATTTTTAAGTATACTACTCAAAAAGAACGTTATCCATCTTGAAAATGCGAAATATTTGAAGTCTTTAAATATTGAGATAGAAATTATTGCAAAGACAACGGGTTTATCTGAATCGGAAATAGAAAAATTATGAACGACTAAAACTTAAAGCACATAACTTTCTTATTTTTAATAATAACACAAAATTTACCTTTATTTATATCAAAAACGTTATATTTGCCAATTTCTTATGAACGCAAGAAATCTTATCTTTTGGGTTATAAATTACATAAGTTTTGGATGTTTAGTAGGACAAGATGCTGATTTGCCTCAAAATCATTTCATTGAGTATTTTATGGATAGAATGGACATAATGGGTAAGTTTGAAAATACATTTCAATCCTCTTTAAAACCTTTACCAAGAGAATATATTGCTTGTTATATAACTCAAATAGACTCTAACGAACTGTCCTACAAAGATTTACATACCTATTTCAGAGCACGTTATGTTGTAGATGATGATTTTAATGATTCCTTACGTTGTATACCAGAATTTAATGTTGGATTTAGAAAATATTTTAGTGGATTGTATCAAAATCGTAGGGATTTAGTTAGTTATTGTACAGAGAATTTTAAGGTGTATATAAATCCTATTTTAGAATTACGGTTAGGGCGAGAGGGGAGTAATCGCCCGAATAGTATTCCTAGTATATATCAAAATACTCGCGGAGCTAATTTCAGGGTTCGTTTAGGGAAAAAATTAGGGTTTTATTCCGAGTTTATGGAAAATCAAATTCGTTTTCCTTCTTTTGTTCGTTTTATCGATTCTACTTCTGTTTTGAGAGGCGGTATATTCCCGGGAGTAGGATACTGGAAACCTTTCAAAGAAAATGGAGTAGATTTTGGTTTAACAAAAGCCTATTTAACCTATTCTCCCCTTTCTCAATTACGTATAAAAATGGGTAGAGACCGCAACTTTCTTGGAAATGGTATACAAAGCTTATTTTTAAGCAATTTTGCGGTTGATTATTGGTTTACTAGTTTTCGTTTAGACCTCAAAAAAATTCATTATTACTGGCAGGTCTCTCAAATGGTGGACTATATTCCCTATAAATCGGATGCTTATGGAAGACAACCTGCAAAGTACGCTGTCCACCATCAACTTTTTTGGAATCCACGAAAGAATTTGTCTTTCAGTGTTTTGGAATCGGTCATTTATGCCTCTGCTTCACCTAATCAGAGTAGAGAATTTGAATTACAATATTTGAATCCTTTAATTTTTTATCGTACCGTTGAACAGCTTATTGGGTCTGCGGATAACTCTTTACTTGGAATTTCTTTTAAATGGAACTTTCTCAAGTCGTTACAAGTCTACGGGCAATTAGTTATTGATGATTATAATTTTGGAAATCGTAAAATAGGGAAAGGTTGGTGGGGCAATAAAACGGGTATCCAAGCAGGGATCAAATATCTTAACGTAGCTACTATTGACCAATTAGACTTGCAACTTGAGTTTAATCAGGTTTCCCCTTACACTTACGGACATACTAACCCCGCTTCAAATTACAGCCATTACGGGCAATTTTTAGCGTTTACTTATGGAGCTAACGCAAGAGAAATTACCGCTAAATTATGTTATCAACCTCTCCCAAGGCTCTATGTAGTCCTACAAGGCATTTACGCTCAAAAGGGTATGGATAAAAACGGGCTCCATTACGGAGGTAATATTTTTAGGACGGGGAACGTTCATTTTCAGGACTACAATAATCAAATTTTACAAGGTAGATTATTAGATTTAAAGGTAGGGCATGCTCGTTTTTCGTATCAATTATTTTATACGGATATTTTTTTGGAGTTAGACGCATGGTATAGAATACAAAACCTTGAAAATACCAACTCTATTAGGGAATGGGTTATTTTAGGAGGTTTAAGACTAGGAGGATTCAAAAGTTTATGGCATTTTTAATTTTAGCGATAGAAACTTCTTGTGATGATACTTCGGTAGCGATTCTTTGTGATAAAGTAATTCTAGCGAATGTAGTAAGTAGTCAATTAGACCATAGCCAATACGGAGGGGTTGTTCCAGAGTTAGCTTCTAGGAAGCATTTAGTTAATTTACAAATTGTACTTGAACAAGCTCTTTACCAAGCCCAAATTTCTCTAATAGATATAGACGCGATAGCATTTACCCAGGGACCAGGTTTATTAGGTTCTTTATTGGTAGGAATAAATTATGCCAAAGGATTGAGTATAGCTTTACAAAAGCCGCTCATCGCAGTAAATCACATGGAAGCTCATATCTTAGCACACTGGATTGACTACACTCCCGAACTTCCTTTCTTGTGCTTAACAGTATCCGGAGGGCATACCTGCCTTACATTAGTACAGAAAAATCCTTTAAATCATCAAGTAATAGGACGTACGCTTGATGATGCGGCTGGCGAAGCTTTTGATAAAATTGCTAAATTGTTGGGATTACCTTACCCTGGTGGTCCTTTTATTGATAAATATGCCCAACAAGGACAACCTATCTATAATTTCCCGAAACCGCAAATCCCCAATTATGATTTCAGTTTTTCAGGATTTAAAACTTACATTAAAAATTTTGTAAACAACTTTTCTGCTGAACAAGTACAGCAAGAACTTCCTAATCTTTGTTGTTCAATTCAGAATGCCATTGTAAATATTTTGATAGATAAATTTTTTAAAGCTATTCAAGATTTAAAACCAAAATCTGTTGGTATAGCAGGTGGTGTTTCTGCTAATTCTACTTTAAGAAAGAAAGTCCAAGAATTGGGAAATACATTGCAAATTCCTACTTATATTCCTAAATTTGAATATTGCACAGATAATGCGGCTATGATAGGTATTACAGGTTATTACAAATTGCTGTCTCAAAATTTTGGTGATTTAGGTACTGTTCCTTATGCTCGATAAATCTATTTAACTTTGCAGTATGTTTGAGACGTTTTATAACGAGATTTCTGATTTACCTCATTTGATTTGGATAGGTATCGTTATTGTTGTAGCTTTTATTACGCACCGATTAGTCAAGATAGCTATAACCAAGTCTATTAAGTTATGGTCTCAGCGGTTAAAGCTAAATCCCACGAAGTTTAAGTTTATGCAGCACTTTTTAGTGTTCATAATTTATTTTACGGCTGTAATATTGATAGGATATTCTATACCCTCTATTCGTTCCGCGATATTGTCTTTGTTAGCGGGAGCGGGGATTGCGGCGGCAGCAGTAGCCTTTGCCTCTCAACAAGCTATCGCTAACACTATCAATGGTTTATTTATTGTCTTTTTTGAACCATTTCGTGTAAATGATAGAATTCGTGTTAACAATGAATTTTTGGGAGTAGTAGAAGATATAACTATGCGTCATACTGTCATAAGAGATTTTGAAAACAATCGTGTGATTATTCCTAATGCTGTGATTGGAAATGCCGTAGTAATCAATATGACCATTGAAGACGAAAGGGTCTTCCGAAGAATGCTTTTTAGAGTAGCTTTTGATGCGGATATTGAAAAAGCAAAAGCTCTAATTTATGAAATAGCAATGAAACATCCTCTACGAATTGATACAAGAACGGAAGCAGATAAAAAGAATAATCTGCCTGCGGTATTAGTACGAGTACAAAGATTTGATGATAAGGGAATTACCTTAGAAACCTATGTTTCTGCCGCTAACTCAGCAGATGCTTATACTATGAGTTGCGAAATTTATGAACAAGTATTAAAGGCTTTCCAAGAAAACGAAATACCATTAGTCAAAGCATTGATTTGATATTACAGGGCTTTGCAATTGGAAAACAAAAAAACATTATTTTTGCTTTTAAAAAAATGATTGGGTTTAAGTATTGGATGAGCATATTGCTCTTCGTTTATATTCAAATAGCTTATGCACAACAAGATACAAGCAAAGTAAAAAAGCCTAAGCAAGAACGTGATAAGGATATTACTAGTTTTCAAGAAAAACAAGACGCTATCATGCAATTGATCGAGCAACAAAAAACGCCATTAGAAAAAATCTTGATGACCGTAGAGCATCACCAAAAAATATTAGCACAATGGTCTGAATTATTACGTAGCCCCAAAAAGGTAGAACAATACCGCTATGAAGCAAGAGACTCTGTTTACAACATTCGTAAATACGTAGATAAAGAACTTATTAAATTAAAAGATTTGTATATCAAATGGCAACCCTTTACTTACGACCTGATGGCAGTCTTTACCAGATATGGAGAACTTCTTGTTCTAGAAAAGGTAGATGAAAAACTCAAAAAAATGATTATAGCCTACCGTGAACATAATGATAAAATTGATAAAATCCTTAAAATATCTGAAGACATTAACAATGAATGTAGTTACTTGTTAGATTCTAAGTTAAAACAATGAAAATTATTTGTATTGGCAGAAATTATGCTGAACATGCACATGAATTGCAGCATGCAGTTCCTGAAGAGCCAGTTGTATTTTTAAAACCAGATACCGCTTTAATGAAAAACGGAGAAAAATTTTGGATACCTCCTTTTTCTAATGATATTCATTATGAATGTGAGCTCGTTTTGAAAATTGCAAGACAAGGTAAATTCATTCAACCCAAATTTGCTTATACTTATATTGATAGTGTAAGTTTAGGGATTGATTTTACGGCTCGTGATATACAAAATGAACTTAAAAAGAAAGGTTTGCCATGGGAAAAAGCTAAAGCTTTTAATAATTCTGCTTTATGCTCCGATATTTTTGTTCCTTTTGAAAACTTTCGAGATATTCATGATGTTCATTTTTCTTTAAAAGTGAACGGTGAAGTGCGGCAGGTCGGGCATACTAAAAATATGATTTTTCCTGTGGATAAGATGATTGAACATGTATCTCAATTTTTTGTTATCAAAACGGGAGATTTAATTTATACAGGCACTCCTGCAGGTGTAGGTAAAGTCAATCCAGGGGATAAATTAGAAGGCTTTTTAGAACACCAAAAAATGTTTGAAGTAATTATTGCAGGTTAAAAATGGATGCTTTACAAATTTTTCAAGAAAATTTAAATCAGATTGTTGCGAACGTAAACATTCACGCTAAATTTTTGAATACATTAAGCTACATGGAACACATTGGTTCCTACAAAATTATCAGCACACAACATGGTGAAACAATTGATGAAATGATATTAAAACACGCCGCAGAAGAAGCAAGACACGGTTATTATTTGAAAAAACTTTCTCATAAAATTTTACCTAATCATAACTCTGATTATAGCCCTTCTTTTTTATTAGCCCCTATCGCTTCAAAACAATATCTATCACGTTTAGATATTGGCATCAACAGAATGTTAAAAAAATTTAATTTAACAAATTCAGAAAAAAAATTTGCCGCTTATTTACTAGTCACTTATGGTATAGAACAAAGAGCAGATAGCCTCTATCCTTTGTACCAGAAAGTACTTGATGAAAATCAAGTGAAAATTTCCGTTAAATCGATTATTACAGAAGAAGTGGGGCATTTACAAGAAATGAATAAGGCGTTAGAACGATTTGGAAAAATTAGTGAAGACTGGAAGCAAATTGCACAAAACATAGAAAATCAGTTATTTATAGATTGGAATGAACAAATGGCACGAGATTTGATACGCTTATTAAAATGAAGGTTCACTTGATTGTTGTAGTATTTTTGCTAGTAAACATTTTATTTGCTCAAAATCCTGACAATATCAAGGAATGGAAAACTTATAAAAATAAATTCTATGAGCTTCAATATTTGAATAAATGGGATGTAGAACTAGATAAACCATTTGAGGATTTTATTGCTTATCTACGCCCAGCCGCTCCGGGCTTACCCATGCGTGAATCCCTCATTATGACCACTATTCCCATCACCGACCAACCCATCTATAACCTAGATAGCTACCAAAGAATTAAGGAGGAAGAAGTTAAAAATCAAATCTTTAGAGCAGAAATCCTTGAAAGTAGAATCGTTAAAAAAGCAGGTATTCCTACTCACATTATCGTCTATAAAGGAGAAAAAGAGGGGCTACGCATGAAATGGAAAGAATGGACCTGGCTTAAAGATAAATACTTATTCCAACTCGTTTATGCTGCTCAAGAATCTACTTTCGATACTTTTATTCGCTCTGCTGAAGTTTTACAAAGCTCTATTAAATTTAAGTAACCCCCTGAATTGAATTACATTTTGATTCAACTCTTCCATATTAACATAAAACATATTAAAAGATACTATGTTTAAATAAAAAATCAATAGTTCAAAGTTGGTGAACACAATAAATTTGTAATTTTGAGGTGATGATAGTCATGAAGTACCTATTTTTAATAATATGTTTTTGTGGAATAACTATTTTTTCGTTAGCCAATTTAAACGCACAAACATTCCCTACAAATCCCATTGATTTTGAAGATGAAGTTAAAAAACGTCTAGAACGATATAAAAAAGAAGATAGCGAAGAATTTTTAAAAACTTTTTCTGAAAAATGGACAGCAGGAGGGCTCACTACTACCGATAAACAAATGGCTATCGACCAAATCAATCGCCTCGTAAAAAAAGGTTTTTTGACCTATCCCGATGTTATGGTTTATTTAAGAACACTCTTGCGTTGTAGAGAAATTGATACTAAAATTAAAATCAATATTCAGGAATTTTTACAAGTCTCTGATAAATGTATTGACAAATTAGACATCAACGAATTAAGAAATTTTTATAGTTATATTGGAAAATACGTTCGTGAAGGAATTGCTTACCAAACTTCGCAGTTTCAATGGCGATTTACTAAATTAGAACCTAGATTAACTATCAAACCCATTTACAACGAAAAAATTGAAAATTATGAAGATACTCCTGTTCTAGAATTTATTAAAACCGATTTGATATACGCTTCTAAAACCGATACAGGAATTATACAAAATACCAAAGGAATTTTAGATTTAGTAACTAAAAAATTTTATGGCGAAGGGGGGCGTTATGACTGGTCAAGACTAAAAAAAAATGGAGTATCTGTTTTACCTGCTAATGCAGTATATGTTGACTTTAAGAAATTTCAAATAAGCCTAAATTTACAACATTTTAAAGCAGATAGCGTAACGTTTTATTATACTACTTTATTTTCTAAACCTCTACTGGGAACGCTCTATGAACATTTCATTCATTATGAAAATCCTAATAGTGCCAAATTCCCTTATTTCAGAAGTATTGAGGGCGGAATTAATATTCCCGATATTACCAAAAATGTAGATTACAGTGGTGGATTTTCTTTAAGAGGAATCACACGCATAGGCTCTAAAACAGACCAAGAATGGGCTACCTTAACTATCAAAAACCGTGATGGAAAAAAAGTTTTATTGCTTCAATCTAACGAAACTGCTTTAAATGATACTTTTCTTACCACAAAAAACGCTCATATCACTTTGTATGTCGGGAATGACTCTATCACCCATCCTTGTATGGATTTGCTTTATGACGTTTCTACTGGTGACTTGACCATCAAAAAAGATGCAAAAAATAAATATTCCTGGCAACCTTTGAGTAGCTCTTATCATAGAATGGGGCTATGGGTAGATGCTATTAAATGGAACCCCAAAGATGATATCATGAATTTCACTGCCTTCGTTGATAAACAAAACAAACCCGCCGCCATTGAATCTTATGACTTCTTCCTTAAACAACAAATGGAACAATTCAGAGATTTACTCCATTTTAATCCTATCCCTATGCTCTACAAATACTACCGTGAAGTTTTGAATTATGGTAAAGTAGAAGATATAAATCCTCAAATACAGGCAGATAATTATTCCGCAACCGGTGACGATGAAGATGAATTCTTTGACTCCTATACCCCTAATCCAATTGAAGGAGACAATCCCGATGAAATTTTTGCCTCTGATGATGACCTTACCGATGAAGAAATCAAAAAAAAGGAAGAAGAAAAAGCTAAACGCGATTCCCTTGAAAGACAAAAAAAATTAAAAGACCAACTCGATAAAAAAGGTAATAAATTTATCCCCAAAATTTACATTAGCAACTTTTTAATATGGGCAGACACTGTCGGTAAGCACATTGATAGAAAAGAATACGAAAAATTAAGACGTAATAATTATGATAAAGTGATAAGCTATGAAAACCAAAAAAAAGTCTTAGAGCCTAAAGGTTGGTTTGAAGCCTCAAAACAAAAAAAATTATTTATTCAGGTCTTACAAGATTTACAAGGGGCTGGGTTTTTAGAAGTATTTTATCCCGATGAAGATACAGGTTATGTTATTCTGAAAGCAAAATTAGCAAGATGGGCAAAATCTTTACGTAATACCAAAGATTACGATATTATTCAAGTCGTTTCTCGCGTGAAAGATGGTTATCATGGCACCCTAAATGTCAATAATTTGACTATTAACATGCATGGTGTTAACTTCTTTTATTTAAGTGACTCCCAGTATGTTAAAGTTTATCCTCAAAAAGAAGGCTTTAAAAAAGCTGTTACCGATTTTGATTTAGCAAATCCTGATTTTGTCAATGAAGGAGATATTTATGTAAATAAAAACCGAAATATTCAATTTGGAGGATTAGTTATAGCAGGAAAAACCAATCTATGGGGAACAGGAAGTAAACGTTTTGATTATCAATACGAAAATCATAAAATCTATTGTGACTCTCTTGATTCCTTAAAATTTTACCCCCGAAGAGACCCCCGTTTTAACCCTAAAACCAACCCCAAATTAACTCAAGCCCTAGAAAAACTCAAAATTCAAGGAGTAAATGGTGCTATCTATATCAATAGACCTACCAATAAAAATTCCCGAAGACCTCGCCCTGAATACCCTGTATTTGACTGTTATTCTGACTCCTACGTCTACTGGGACGATAAACATATTCAAGGTGGTGTATATAAAAGAGATAAATTCAAATTTACCATTGACCCTTTCATCATTGATAGCTTAGAAACCTTTGATATGACCGGGTTACAGTTCGCTGGTACTGTAAATTGCAGTGAAATCATGCCAGAATTTAGAGATACCCTTGAACCCGTTAATGATAACTCTTACGGTATAGTCCATTATACTCCCGAAGAAGGTGTACCAGTATATGATAACAAAGGACGATTTTATAACGAAATTGAACTAGACCAAAGCGGTTTCCATGGAAAAGGACAATTAGATTTTTTAGCAACTTCCGCTACCTCTGATACTTTTATGTTCCACTTCGACTCCGTAATGGCAGTCACTAAAACTTTTGAACTCAAACAAGGAACTTATCAAAATACTAAATACCCCGATATTAAAGGAAAAAAATTGCTGTATAAGTGGTATACCAAAAAAGATGAACTGGTTTTGCAAAGTCTTGAAGAACCTTTCACTTTTTATGATGGAAAAGCCTCTTTCAATGGGCAAATTAAAATTACGCCCAAGGGTGTGCGTGGTGATGGTATTTTAACCATCGATGAAATCTCATTAGAAACTCGGGATGTAGATTTAGGACAATATGCCTTTGAAACTCCCGCAGGAAGCTTCCAAATTAACGACCCCAAAGACAAAAGCATTATTCACCTAAAAGCTGATAGCGTTAAAGTAGTTTATGACCTCAAAAATGATACCGTCTATTTTGAAGCCAATAGAAATGGATATCCTTACATTGAATTTACCAATAATAAATTTAAAACCTCTCTCGGCTCAGGGCATTACAATAAAAAAACAGGAAATATTGACATAGAAGCTAAATCTTCTTACGCCGCTAATAATTTCTTTGAAGCTACTGACCCCAAAATGAAACAATTGAATTTCTTTGCTAAAAAAGTCCACTATAATAATAATGAAAAAACCTTAAAAATTGACGGTGTAGACTCTATACTAGTGGCAGATATTGTAATCTTCCCCGACAGCGGAAAAGTAGAAATTCAAGACGGAGGTAGTATCAAAACACTCTTTGATGCTAAATTTATAGCCAATACAACCGATAGATATCATAATCTTTTTGATGCCGATATCAAAATTTTAAGCCGTTTAGATTACAGTTCTGGAACCAAATATCAATATCCTATTTACAACCAGAAAATTCAATTTATTGATATATCAGCCTCTGAACGAGATACCGTTTCCAAAGGATATGCTATGATCGCAGAAGACCAAAACTTCTTTATTACTGACCGTGTATTTTTTAGAGACTCCGTGATTTTTACAGCCAATCAAAAATTTATGCGTTTCAATGGCGAAGTAAAAATTGATTCCCGTAACCCCGCTCTTAAAGATGCTTGGATACCTTTCAATCAAATCGTTAACCCTGATACCATTTTTATCCCTATTGATAAAAGTATTACAATCAGTAAAAAAACCAAAAAGGAACTTACCGTAGGATTACATTTTATCCCTTATCGTAGAGTATTCTATTCTAACTTCTTGCAAGAAAGAAGAGACCAGAAAAAAGATAAGGATATTTGTTTAGCCAAAGGAGGACTTTCCGTAGAAAGAAACTCTGGAGAATTCAAAATTGGCCCTAAAAACAAAATAGAACAACAACAATACAGAGGTAATCTAGTCATTTATAACGATAGTTTGAATATTATTACTACAAGAGGGCTTATCAATCTTAACTATTTAATCTACCCTAATACCGCTAAAATTAAAATTGCCGGTGAATTTGTACAAGATATGAATAAACAAACTATCCGAACCGACCACTGCATGACCGTAGATTTTAGTATTATCCCTAAAAATGCTTCCTCCATTATTGCTACCAAATTTTATTCCTATACCGCAGATAACCCCGACATAGAATATGATAAACGCTTACTTCAAGAAAATTTAGCAGAATTTATCGACTCTACCGATACCTCTGAACCCAACACCAAAAAACTCGTGCAATCCCTCGAATTTATAACGAATATTCGTAACCAAATTAAAATTGGGAAAAATATTGAAGACCTCTTATTCTTTTCTAATGTTCGCTGGAAATGGATAGACCAATTCAAAGCTTTCTACCATGATGGTCCAATTGGAGTTGTTTCCATTAACGGGCAACCTATCAATAAAATGGTCAATTGCAAAATGGATTATGTCATAGGAACTACTAACCCCGACGGTAAAATGCAAAAACCCGATACCTTGCGTATCTATCTGAATATTGATGATGATACTTGGATTTTCTACCACTTTGCTGGTAATGTCCTTAAAACTACTGCCTCTACCACAGCTTATAACAACGCCATCAAAGAAGCTCTCAATAAACAAAATAAAAAGAAACTAGACCCCACCAAGCACGAATTTCAATTAGCACCATGTGATGAGGACAATAAAGACCTGTTCTTAAAACTCTTTTCTCGTTATCTTTTAACTAATGAAGGTTCTACTACACCATTAGATACTCCAAAAGAAGAAGAAACCAAAGAGGATACTCCGCAAACCGATGAGAAAAAAGAGGATATCCCACAAAATAATCAAGAAAATCAACCACAAGAGCAAAATAAACCCCAAAATGAAGAAACAAAAGAAGATAAACCCCAGAAAAATCCTAATGAGGACCTAGATAATCTCAATAAACCTAATCCTAACTTTAATATCAACCTTCCTCCATCTGAAGAAAAAGAAGAAAAGAAAAAGAAAGAAAAAGAACCGAAAGTAAAAGATAAGGATAAGAAAAAAGATAAAAATACCAACACAGAGAATCCCAAAGAAGAACCTAAACCCGAAGAACCCAAGAATGAATAATGTGCTCACAAGTTAAGCAATTCAACGAAGTCATATGTACCGAAACAACCAAGATAGTTCATAACGTCTTAACTTATTAAATCTTATATATAGAACAATTCAGCCTCCTTTCACGAACGAGTAGTTTGGTAAGCTTTCTAACTTTAAACAATAAATTACACTTTGCGAAAGTCTGGTTCCATTTAGAAAATAGGCTTGTTCTTAAATCTAGAAAACGACTTACAAAGTTTTGGTTCCCTGTCTGTTTATTTTTAATGTGTAAATATTTTAAAAATCCACGGAGGGTGGATACTCCGTGGTTATTCGCAAATTTATCGTTTTATTACCTTAACAAGGTTACATTACCAAATCGTGTGAAAGTTTCACCGTTAAATCTTTTTGCTTTGAAACGATA
>CALLNY010000011.1 GCA_938005475.1 uncultured Bacteroidia bacterium
ACCTCCTCCCCATTGCAAGCAATAATGTCTATCTCTACTTCCTTGCCTGTTTTCGTCGATTTTGAACGTTGAAATGTTTGTTGTACCATAATGTTTCTCTGATTTAAAAGTTTTACAAGAGAGCCTTCCACCAAAGACTCAATCAATTTACCCCATTGCCCTACAAAAAGCTCTTCCAATTTTTTAATTTTTTTATCGGTTTGCCTTAGAATCCTATCAGTCTCCTGAAACCTTTTGTCGGTCTCCTGAAACCTTTTGTCGGTCTCTTTAAACATTAACCATATCTTTTCAAAGGTAAGTTTTTCTTCATTTGAATGATCATCCATGATATGCTTATTAATTTATTGCAAAGATACAATTTAGTCTAAAATTATTTTTCATACCAGCGAGTGGCAATAAATTGGCAGAGTTCAGATAAATAAACTTCGTCGATACTATCAAATACGTTAAAATTTATGGAGTCTATATCAAGGACACCAAGTACTTGATAGTCGATATTGATAATAGGCACTACAATTTCTGAATTGGAGAGTGAGGAGCAAGCGATATGTCCCGGGAATTCATGAACATTAGGTACTATGATGGTTTTTTTTTCAGAAGCTGTACCGCAAACTCCTTTACCTATGGGAATTCGGGTACAGGCTAAAGTTCCTTGGAAAGGACCAAGAACGAGTTCATTTTCTTTTCATAAAGGATGTAAAAACCTATCCACCAATGCCCGAAAGTTTCTTTTAGAACAGCAGTAGTATTCGCTAAATTAGCAATAATATTTTTTTCTTGTTTCCATAAAGAATAAATTGGGGGTAAAATTTTTTCATAAACAATTTTTTTATCTTTTATGTCTTGCGTAAATAATAAATTTAGGTTCATTATTAGGATAGTATTTTGATGTGGTTGATATCGATATAATCGCCAATATGAAGTTCTATTTCATTAAGAAATTCAAAGGAATATAATTTTTGGTAGTACAGGCAATCTACAAAGTTAACGGGTTGATTGGGTTGAATTTTAAACGGAAGTTCGCCCTCACCACCATTGATTTTGGCATTGCATTGTTCTTTAATGAAGAGTTTTAAACCTTGGAATTCAAAAAATGAGCCTACAATTATTTGTGGTAAATTCAATACGGTAGGGTCATTAAGCGTTTTACTATCAGTAAAAAAGAGAAATTTCCCTTCATCTTCAGAGAGCCATTTAGTACTTTGAGGAGTATTTAGGTACCATTCATCAAAAAAGCCGTCTTCATAATCTATTCGTAATCTGCCTATGACTTCAATGTCGATGTGGTAAATTTTTCCTTTTTTGCCCAATTTGAGCATAGAACCATAATCTACAAAGAAAGATTTTTGCCCAATCATGGTTAGATTCCCTGCATTGATATAAGAAATCATACTGCAGTAATTGCAGGTAACCATTTTACTATTTTGAGCAGTGATATTTAATGTACCTTCGCAAGAGGGACAAGTAGCTGTAACCATGGAAAAATTTTTTTGTAAAATTAGGTTTTATATTTGGTGTTTCAAAAAAATAATTATTTTTGCGGGCGGAATAGGTGGTGCAAAAAAGCACTGAAAAGGGAATCTTGTGAAAATCAAGAGCTGACGCGCAACTGTAATTTCTCTATACTTATGTTAAAAGCCACTGGCGCTTGCTGGGAAGGTAACATAAGTGAGAATAAGCCAGGAGACCTGCCTATTTCATTATCACAGGCTTTCGCGTTACAAAGCTTCTGTGGAATGCCTTTTTAAGTGGTTTATTCCATAAAGTATTCTATTGCGAGTCTGTGTTTATGCGGAAACTTAATTTTTAAAATTATGCATAGATACAGCGTTTTTTTTATCGTACTTATTTTGAGTGGTTTCGTGTTAAAAGCACAAACAAACAACCCTTTGTTGTACATCCTTCATGAAGGGACTTTAAACAATAAAGGTACTATTGGCGTATTGAACTTAAATAATTTTCAATACGCTCACCTGGATAGCATTGAGAGTTTTGGTAATGATTTACTCGTTCAAAATGACAAAATTTATGTTGTAGAAGGCTCGGGTAATGTTTTGATTTATCAACGCAATCCATTCCAGTTGCTGAAAAGTATTTTGAATGTTGATGCAAGGCAAATTAAGTTATATCAAAATCAATTACTTATGACTTGTAGCGTAGCTCCATTTTTCAAAGTATATGATTTAGTGGGAGACTCCATTTTTTACGTAGCAGATACGAACGATGTAAGAGCAGAATCAGAAGGATTATGGGTTGAAAATGACAAAGCGTATATCTTGGTAAATGCTTATGGTAGCGATAGTCAACTTGTCGTTTGGAATTTATTGACTAAGTCTAAAATAAAAACGCTTAATACTGCTATAAATCCTAACGATTTCATTAAAGTAGATAATTCATTGTTTTTTAACTGTTTAGACTATATTACAGGATCAATTACCATCCAAAAATTGGATTTATCATTAGATAGTATTACCTTAAGTAGAACCATCAATATTACTAGTTTTGGCGGTCTAACTGCAAAATCCAATAATGAAATTTTATTTAGTAATAATGATAACTTTATGGTTTCAAGTATTGCAAGATGGAATATAAGTACCGATGTTGTAGATACCCATTATGTAAATATGGCAAATGCCTATGCTTTGAATTATCATATTCCCACTCAAACATTTTTCTATTCTATAACGGATTACATTTCTTCAGGAAGTATAAAAATTCAGAGTACTTCTGTTGATACGCTTGTAAATACATATATTGCTCCAAGACGTTTAGTTTTTTTCCAAGAAGTACAGACTTCAACAGAAAAAATGGCTTTTACAGAATCAAAAATTTATCCTAACCCAGCTTTGGACTATGTTAATTTAACAATCCCTGAGGATTACCAGTCTATTGAAATTTATAATTTAGAAGGAAAAGTGGTTTATAAGACAGAACAAAAAATAGAAAAAATATCTGTCAGGGATTGGGATAAAGGGATTTATCTTTTGGTAATAAAAACTCGTGATAAAATTCTATCACATAAATTTAGGGTAGAGTAAATGCCATTCAGATAAGAAATTTTACGTTTCATTGATAAAAAAGTACTGTTGAGCAAAAAAGAGTTAATAAAAAATGCTTAAAATCACCAAAGTTTTCTAATTTTGTAATGAAAGAGCAAGGGTCGGGGTTGATTCGCCTAAGGGCTTGAGTCCCCCGGCTTTCTATTTTAATAGTAGTAAAGCAATATGAACTCTGAAAATCGAAGTTATTATCGGTGTCTTCAAATTGTAATAAGACGTTGAAGGTAAAGGATTAAAATTGTTTTAGTTATGATAGTATAGTATGTTGTATGATTAGAAGAGTAGTGAATCGCTAACATCATACATTGATAGTGTGAATATATACAGTTCGTGACAGTTATATTGCTAAGTGTAAATACTGTATTAGGATCTTTCTGAATAGCAACTTTTTGTTATGGCAAAGCTATCCGAAGTGCTCAAAGACCCATTTTAGTGCATTCTATAATGGACGTTAGCGAGTGTACCCCAAATGACTTTATCCAAGAATGTATTTTAGTGTAAGGATAACAAGCTTTAAAAAGGCTTATTAAGCCTTTGCTTTTATCATAGCAATGATGATATCATCATTTTGTTCATTGAAGAAGCCTTTCCAGTCTTGCAGACGTTTAAAAAACATTTGACCCTGCTTTTTAAGAGAGGGATTAAGACTTATGTGGGTAATCATTTCTTTGAAAGCAGTTTTACCGAATTTTTGGTGTCCATCATGCCCTCCTAATTGGGATTCAAATCCATCGGAACATAAATAGATAATATCATTTGGTTGTAGCTCAAAAGTATGCGAATCAAAATTATCTTGTCCGTAGTAATTCTTTCCACCGATAGATTTTTTAGAACACGGAATCTCTTTTAAGCCTTCTTCTCGGTTGACAATATAAATGGGACGCATTGCAGAGGCAATGGATATTTTATTATTCTCTATAAGCACAGCATACCCTTCTAGTGAATCTAAAACAGTTCTATCATCGTCTGCATTTTGGTGTAATAAATCTTTAATTTTTTTATCTAGTTCTGAGAGTAAAATATCAGGTAGCATGACCATTTTATCCTTTACAAGGTATTCTAAAGAATTGATAGCGAGTAGAGACATAAACGAACCACTAACTCCATGCCCTGTAGCATCACCTACAAAAAAAATTGTACGATTATGAATTCTTGCCCCCCAATAAAAATCGCCACTTACCGCTTCTTTGGGTTGAAATAAAATTTCACATTCAAAATTAGGTGGGAAGATTGCATCAATTTCTTGGATAGAAGGCATAACGGCTTTTTGTATGCGTTGAGCATAGGTTAAGGAGGTTTGAATTTCTAACTCTGTATCTTCTAATTTTTTTTCTAATGCTTTTTGTGCTAGCACTAATTGTGTATTCAGTTCTTCTACTTTTTTTTCGGTATTATTAAGTAAATCTGATAGTTCTTTTTCTGCGGTAATATCAAAACGAACAGATATATATTTGATAGGTATGCCTTTTTCGTCCATAATAGGCGTAATAGTAGCATGAACCCAGTAAGCGCTACCGTCTTTAGCTCGATTTTTTACAACACCCTTCCATACTTTTCCTGCGGTGATTGTTTTCCACATCTCTTCAAAGGCGGCAGCAGGCATATCTGGATGGCGAATAATTCGATGATTTTTTCCCATCAACTCTTCGCGAGAGTATTTAGAAATTTTACAAAAAGTATCATTTACATAAATAATATTACCTCTAATATCCGTAGCAGATACAATTGCCGCATTATTTAATGCCAAAAATTGATTTTCTAGTTCTTTCTGTACTTCAAGAAGTTGTTCATTGGTGATTTTTAATTCTTCATTTAACTGAAACAATTCTTCTTCCTGCGCTCTGATTTCCTCAATTTTAGATTGTAGTTGTTGCTCTAACTCAATTTGTTCTGTAATATCAAAACGTACCGCAACGTATTTTTGCGGAATACCTCTCTCATCTAAAACGGGTACAATCGTGGACTTTACCCAATAATAAGTACCATCTTTTCGTTTATTGCAAATGATTCCTCTCCATACCCCTCCCGAAGAGATGGTCTTCCACATATCTACAAAAATAGCATCATCTTGCTTACCAGATTTTAATATCCTGTGATTTTGACCAATAAGTTCTTCCAGTGTGTATCCTGAAATTTGAACAAAAGTATCGTTAGCAAATGTAATATTACCTCGTATATCAGTTTCAGAAACAATAGCTCCCTCGTGCAATGCCCGAAGTTGCCCCTCTAACTCAATTCGCAATGAAGCTATTAGCTCTTTGTTAGCTGTAATACCAAATACTTTTTCTAGAAATACCATCTTTCTTTTTTTATACAAAATTAATACCCCAAAAAACCTAAAAACAAATTTATTTCTTAAAATACCAACAAATACGTACAATTTTTTTTCAATTATAAATGTTTGCTAATAAAACATGTCTTTATAATGTTTGCATTATTTTTTACTTTAATTTTACCACCTAATTAAAAGACAATGTTAGATAATCCTGAGCAAGAGTTTTCGCATTTAGAAGATGATTTAGAAAAAGAATTACAAGATATTGAGCAACAATTAGAAAGTAATCCTAATAATTTAGAACTACTTTTAAAAAAAGCCGATATTTTCTACCATAAAGCTGAATGGGAATTTGCTTTGGAGACTGTTGAAGAAATTTTAAATAATTACCCTGATTCTATTGAAGCTCAATTTAAGAAAGGTATTCTTAAAGATTTAATGGGAGATTACCAGGAGGCTATTGCTATTTTTCAACATTTATTAGAATTAGCACCCCAAGAATTAGATTTTCTTTTCAGTTTAGCGTATACTTATTATAAAATGGAGGATTATGATCATGCAGAGCCTTACATACAACAGCTAATGAATCACCCTGATATCAATAATACAATGCTTTATTTTTGTGCTGGTTTTTATGCGGATATTGGAGATATAGGAAAAGCCATAAAAATATTAGAAGAACTCATTCAAAAAGAACCTCGTAATCCGGTATTTTTGTCTGACCTTGCACAGCTTTATAATTTAGATGGAATGTTTGAACAAGCAGTTAAGCTCATAAAAGAAGCTATTGATTTAGACCCACATAATGTTCAATACCATATACATTATGCTAATTATTTAGTTGATATTGAAAAGTATGACCAAGCTTTGCAAGTTATAGAGGAAGCTCAATCTCTTGAACCAAATAACGCTTTGGTTTACGCAGAAAAAGCCAATCTATTGAATTTACTTGGGCAACACGTTGAGGCTATGAATTTCATTCAAAAAGCCATTGAAATTGACCACAGTAATCCTTATTTTTATACCCAGAAAGGGCTTATTTACATGTTACTACACCAATACTTAAAGGCGATTCAGGCTTTTGATATTGCCTTAGAGCTTGACCCTGAAAATTTCGATGTCCTTTTTGCAAAAGCTCAATGTCTTACTTTTTTAAATGAATATGAAGCTTCTAATAAAATTTTGTTAGATTTGATTAATAATGACCCCTATAATTTAGTTTTAATGGCATTTATTGCTTACAATTATTATGAATTGAACCAAAAAGAAGAGGCTCAGCTGTGGATAAACAGCATTTTGAATGAAGACTATCAATTTTTTATTTATGCTGAAAAAGAATATCCTTTCATGGATAAATTATTGAGCAATTCTGCTTTTCAAATTTTTTGTAATCAAAATTAATATAAAACTTAAATAAGTCATGAATATATTAGTTGTTAATGCGGGTTCGTCTTCTATTAAGTGTGAACTTATCAATGTTAAACAAAAAAAGAAAATCAGTAAGTTTCATGTGGATCGGCTCAATTACGAACGCCCCATCTTGAAACTTGAAGAAAAAGAAATAACGCTAAAAGGTGTAGGGATAGAAAATGCTTTTCCTGAGGCATTAAACTTATGGCAAGCTCAATGTAACGAAAAAATAGACGCTATTGCACATCGTGTCGTTCATGGAGGAGAAAAATTATTTGAACCCACTTTTATTGATGAACAGATTATATCTATTATACAAGAGACCTGCGTGTTGGCACCACTTCATAATCCTGTCAACTTAAAAGGAATAAAAATTACAGAAAAATTTTTCGTTGGGTTACCACAAATTGCTGTTTTTGATACTGGATTTCATGCTACTATTCCCCGAAGGGCAAGGCTTTATGCTATCCCCCATGCCTTATCTGAAAAATATCACATTCGAAGGTATGGCTTTCATGGAATTTCACATCAATATGTAGCACAAAAAGCCGCTGATTATTTAGATACTCCTTTAAAAAATTTGCGATTGATAACCTGTCATTTAGGTAATGGATGTTCGGTTACAGCTGTTGAGTATGGTTCGTCAGTAGAAACGAGTACGGGTATGACTCCATTGGAAGGGCTGGTCATGGGAACTCGTTCTGGGGATATAGATTTTGGTGCTGTTGCTTACATAGCTCAAAAAGAAGGTCTTTCTTTTTCTGATATGGAAAAATTGCTCAATAACGAAAGCGGGCTTAAAGGTTTGAGTGGATTAAGTAATGATATGCGTGACCTTCTCAAAGCCGCTCAAGAAGGGCACGAAGCCTCTCGTATGGCTATTCAAGTTTTTTCTCATCGTTTAAGGAAGTATATAGGAGCTTATGCCGCTATAATGGGTGGTGTTGATGCCATTGTTTTTACAGGCGGTATTGGTGAAAATAGCCCTGAGATTAGGCACCGTGTCTGCCAACGATTAGATTTCTTAGGTGCTGTTATCAACGAAGATATAAACCGTGAACAAAACCCTAAATCCCACAATCCTGTTATCATGTTTTCTGAACCACATTCTCGTGTCAAACTTTTAGCTATCTTGACAGATGAACAACTTGCTATCGCTATACAAGCCTATGAACTCATTCAAAAAAATTCCCAACTAAATAAACACAAATCTATCCCTATTGCAGTATCCGCTAGGCATGTCCATCTAACGCAAGAATCGGTAGACATTTTATTTGGGAAAGGTTATCAATTAACTGAACTACGCCCCCTGTCTCAACCTGGACAATTTGCGGCAAAAGAAACCGTTACCCTCATCGGTCCCCGAAATAAAATTGAAAACGTTCGTATATTAGGACCTTGTCGTAACTTGAATCAAATAGAAATCTCCCGAACCGATGAATTTTTTTTAGGAATTGATGCCCCTGTCCGAGAATCCGGCAATATAGCCAATTCCCCCGGCTTAACTTTACAAGGACCTGCTGGTACACTTACACTTCACGAAGGCGTAATCTGTGCATGGAGACACATCCATATGAACCCGCAAGATGCAATTGAATTTGGAGTAGAGGACAGAGACCTCGTTTCCGTAGAAATTCATTCCGGCGAAAAGTCTTTGATTTTCAATAACGTATTGATTAGAGTTTCTGATAAATTCAAATTAGAAATGCATATTGATACCGATGAAGCAAACGCCGCTGAAGTAAATCAAGGTTTCTCAGGAGAATTATTTTTGACAAACGCAGGTGCCACTCTGATTAAAAGAAAGTAATTTTTAACTTGTGATTTTTTTCAAAAATATTTACATTTGCGTTATCATGAATAAAGTTTGTGTTATAGTTTTTTTAGGTTGTTTTGTCATTTTACATGCTCAAAAAATTTCATATCCTAAAACTACTAAAAAAGAAAGAATAGATGACTATTTCGGTATTAAAGTAGAGGACCCTTATTACTGGTTAGAAGATGATAATTCAGAAGAAACCAAACAATGGGTCATAGCACAAAATCAAGTTACTTTTGATTACTTAAATAAAATTCCCTTTCGTGATAAGATACGTCAAAGGCTCACTGATTTATGGAATTATGAACGTTTAAGCCCTCCCTCCAAAGAAGGTCCTTATTTTGTTTACTTTAAAAACACAGGAATGCAGAACCAAGATGTTTTGTATATCCGTGAAATGGGCAGTGAAGAAAAAATCCTTTTAGACCCTAACGCCCTATCCAAAGACGGAACCACCTCCATTGGTACGATTAGTTTCTCAAAAGACCATAAGTATATGGCTTATACCACTTCAATAGCAGGCTCTGATTGGAACGAAATTCATATTTTGCAATTACCAAATGGACAAAAACTTAAAGAAGTAATTTCTTGGGTTAAATTTTCTTCAATTGCTTGGTGGAAAGATGGTTTTTTTTACTCCCGCTACGAAAAACCCAATGAAGGTTTGTTATCCAAAGTAAATGAAAATCAAAAAGTTTACTATCATAAGTTAGGTACGGACCCGTCCCAAGATATTTTAGTATTTCAAAATCCCGAATTCCCTAAACGCACCTTCGGAGTAACGGTAACGCCCGATAATCAAATTTTAATAATATCAGAAGCCCAATCTACCTCTGGAAATGGTTTATACTACGCCAAGTTAAATAAAAACTTCCCGTTAGATATACAAAAATTGATAGATGGTTTTGATTATGATTACGATGTTTATGACCATCAAAACGGCAATTTATTAATCAATACCAATTACAAAGCTCCTAATTATCAATTAGTTTGGGTAAATCTTTTACAACCTCAAAAAGAAAACTGGAAGCCTTTCATTCGCGAAGAGAAAATGGTACTACAATCTGTCAATCTAGCAGGAGGGAAATTAGTACTTAAATACTTAAAAGATGCTGTTTCCTTGTTGAGAATTTATAATTATGATGCGACCTTAGAAAAAGAGATTATTCCACCTACGCCAGGTAATATTGGTTACATTGCATCCTCTAAAGAAGAACAGACTTTTTTTTATAGCTTTAATTCTTTTTTATCTCCCTCAACGATTTTGCAATATGATGTGCTTAATCACATACAAGATGTCTTTGCCGCTCCCAAACTCAAATTTAATCCTAATGATTTTGTTGCTGAGCAAATTTTTTATACCTCTAAAGATGGTACAAAAATACCAATGTTTTTGGTTTATAAGAAAGGATTACAAAAGAATGGTAAAAACCCAACTTTCTTATACGGTTATGGAGGATTTAACATTAGTTTAACGCCCAGTTATTCACCTGATAGGATAGTTTTTTTAGAGAATGGGGGTATTTATGCACAAGCCTGTATTCGAGGGGGAGGGGAATATGGTGAGGAATGGCACAAAGCGGGTACGCAAGAAAAAAAACAAAACGTTTTTGATGACTTTATTGCAGCCGCAGAATACTTGATTAAAGAACAGTACACTAGCTCGGAGCATTTAGCTATTCATGGGCGCTCCAACGGAGGTTTATTAGTAGGTGCTTGTATGACTCAACGTCCGGATTTATTCAAAGTAGCCTTGCCGGGCGTTGGAGTTTTAGATATGTTAAAATTCCATAAATTTACTATCGGCTGGGCTTGGGTTTACGACTATGGCTCTTCCGAAACTTTGGAAGGTTTTAAATACCTTTATAAGTACTCTCCCTATCATAACCTCAAGAAAAATAAATATCCTGCTACCCTCATCACCACCGCTGACCATGATGACCGCGTTGTCCCTGCTCACTCCTTTAAATTTGCGGCACGCCTCCAAGAAATGCAACAAGGAGAACTGCCCGTCCTTATTCGTATTGATGTCATGGCTGGTCATGGCGCTGGTAAGCCCACCTCTAAACGTATTGATGAATGGACCGATATCTGGGCTTTTGTTTTCTACCATACAGGTATTCAAATGAAGTAATTATTTACCAATATACCTCTTTCTTATGCAAACGGACATAGAAATCGCTCAAAAAGCTACCCTCCAAAGAATTGAAAAAATTGCTGAAAAAATAGGTATTTCAGCAGATACATTAGAACATTACGGGAAATACAAAGCCAAATTACCTTTAAATCTTATTGACGAGAATAAAGTCAAGCGTGCCCAATTGATATTAGTTTCGGCTATATCCCCTACACCCGCAGGTGAAGGAAAAACGACCACATCCATTGGTTTATCGGAAGCTTTGAATTACCTTAATAAAAAGTGCATTGTGGCTTTACGAGAGCCCTCGTTAGGTCCTGTTTTTGGCGTGAAAGGTGGTGCTACGGGGGGAGGATACGCTCAAGTTGTACCCATGGAAGATATTAACCTTCATTTCACGGGAGATATTGCCGCAGTAGAAAAAGCCCATAATCTTCTTGCCGCTTTAATAGATAATAACCTACAAAACAAATCTTCTTCTTTAATTCTTGACCCCCGAACTATTCTCTGGAAACGAGTGATGGACATGAACGACAGAGCTTTACGTAAAATTATTCTAGGGCTGGGAGGTACTGCCCATGGTATACCACGAGAATCAGGTTTTGATATTGCGGTAGCGTCCGAAGTAATGGCTATTTTATGCTTATCCCAAAGTATAACAGAACTAAAAGAGCGTTTTGCGAATATATTGATAGCATTTACTAAAGATAATAAGCCTGTTTATGCAAGAGATTTAAAAGCACAGGGAGCCATGGCTGTACTCATGAAAGATGCTCTCCGCCCGAACTTAGTACAAACATTAGAAGGAAATCCCGCAATTATTCATGGAGGACCTTTTGCGAACATAGCCCAAGGTACCAATAGCATCCTCGCGACCCAAATGGCTATGTCTTTATCGGATTACGTAGTCACCGAAGCAGGTTTTGGCTTTGATTTAGGAGCGGAAAAATTTTTGAATATCAAATGTCCTCTTGCAGGAATTTCTCCTAGAGTCATCGTTATCGTTGCAACCGTCAGGGCTTTGAAATACCATGGTGGTGTTAGCCTAAATGAACTCAAAAAACCTAATCCTGAGGCAGTACTTAAAGGTAGCGTAAACCTACAAAAACACTTAGAAAATGCTCATCAATACGGTGTTCCTACGGTGGTCGCTATCAATGCTTTTCCTACTGATATACCTGAAGAATACGCTGTTATTCAACAGGTATGTGATGCAATGGGAATAAAAGCAGTGATTTCAAGAGTGTACGCAGAAGGGGGAAAAGGAGGAATAGATTTAGCGCAAGAAGTATTACAAGCTATAAACCAGAACGATTCAAATTTTAGGCCGCTTTATGATTGGAAAGATACTGTTGAAAATAAAATCTTAAAAATTTGTTCTCAAATCTATGGCGCAAAAAAAGTGAATTTTACTTCTCAAGCAGAAAAAGATATGAAACTTATTCAACGTTTAGGATATGAGCATTTTCCGATATGTATGGCAAAAACGCAATATTCTTTTTCTGATGACCCCCAAAAATTAGGAAGACCCACTGACTTTGAGATAACCGTCCGAGAAATTGCTATTGCTTCTGGTGCTCAATTTATTATTCCTATTACAGGAGAAATAATGCGTATGCCCGGCCTACCTAACCAGCCCGCCGCAGAAAATATTGATATTGACGATAATGGTTTTATTACTGGTTTATTTTAAAATCATGAAATTTTTTTATGAAATTAGGATATTAAAAAAACATTCGTAATTTTGCGAATATTTCTAAAAAAATGAAAGAAGTTTTTATTGTTGCAGCCAAACGCACACCGATTGGCAATTTTTTAGGTTCTTTATCTCAAATACCCGCACCTGTTTTAGGAGGACATGTAGTAAAAGCGGCATTAGAACAAGCTCATCTTGCCCCTGAACATGTTCAAGAGTTATTATTTGGAAACGTCGTTTCAGCTAATTTAGGTCAAGCACCTGCTTCCCAAGTAGCTTATTATGGAGGTTTACCTGTTACTGTACCATGTACTCATATCAATAAGGTTTGTGCTTCGGGCATGAAATCTATTATGCTCGGCGCTCAATCTATTATGGTTGGGCATAATGATATTGTAATGGCTGGTGGAATGGAAAATATGAGTTTAGTACCTCACTACTTACCTAATGGTAGAACAGGCATGAAATATGGCAATATCAATCTTTTAGATGGTTTAAACAGAGATGGTTTACAAGACCCCTTTGATGGCAGTATCATGGGATTATGTGGAGAGTTATGTGCGGCAGAATACAAAATAACGCGTGAAGATAACGATAATTATGCTATTCAATCCTATAAAAGAGCTATTGAAGCCACGGAAAAAGGATATTTTAAGAATGAAATAGCTCCTATAACCATAAGTGGTAAATCTGGGGATTTCTTTTTAGATAAAGACGAGGAAATTAAAAATGTTAAGTTTGATAAAATACCAACTTTGAAGCCTGCATTCCAAAAAGAGGGTACAATTACAGCGGCTAATTCCTCAAAATTAGCGGACGGTGCAACTGCAATTTTATTAGCTTCTGGGGAGGCAGTTCAACAACATGGATTGAAACCATTGGCTAGAATCATTGGATTTGCGGATGCGGCTCTTGAATCCAAATGGTTTTCCATAGCTCCTTCCAAAGCAATGCCCAAAGCCCTTCAAATGGCAGGCCTAACCATGAATGATATGGACGCCGTAGAAATTAACGAAGCCTTTGCTACTGTTGTCCTTGTTAATCAAAAATTATTAAATATCCCCAATGAAAAAATCAATATTTTAGGAGGTTCCATTTCATTAGGTCATCCGCTCGGAAGCTCAGGTGCCCGAATTATGGCTACCCTAATCTCTGCATTAGAAGTAGTCAATGGTAGATATGGTATCATTGGAATATGCAATGGTGGTGGTGGTGCTTCCTCCGTCGTTATAGAAAGATTAAAATAATTAAACTAACCCAAAGAACAGGGATTGCTCACTTATCTTTGTCATTTAATAAGTAATTCTCTGTTCTTTTTTGTTTATTTCATTATTAGGGATTTAATTACAACTCTATTTTGGGGGCTCTTTACTAATAAGCAAAATTTATTAGAATAAATTTGTATATTGCCGTTTTATTCCATGATTCCATGAAGATTATAAAAGTTGCTGGTTCTTGTCTAAATCAGACCCCATTAGCATGGTCGAAGAATGTTCAAAATATTGTTGAATGTATCCGTTTAGCAAAAGCAGAACAGGTTGATATTTTATGTTTACCTGAGCTTTGCATTAGTGGTTATGGTTGTGAAGATACGTTTTACAGTAATAATGTTTTAAGTCAGTCATTAGAAGGGTTGAAGGATATACTACCTGAGACGGAGAATATTTTTGTAACTGTTGGCTTACCAATGGCTTACGAAAATTGCTTGTATAACGTAGTAGCAGTGTTGTGCGATAAACGTATTTTAGGTTTTGTGGCGAAAGAGGAGCTTGCAGGAGATGGTATTCATTATGAACCAAGGTGGTTTAAAGCATGGAAAGAGCATTTAGTGGTCAGCTATAGCTTTGAAAATCAAGAATATCCATTCGGAGATATTATTTTTGAGGTAGATGGTGTTCGAATAGGTTTTGAAATTTGTGAAGATGCATGGAATGGAAATCGCCCCGCTCAAAGACACTTCCTTAAAAATGTAGATTTACTATTAAACCCTTCTGCCTCGCATTTTGCCTTCGGAAAGACCCAAACTCGTGATTTAATCGTAAGAGAGGCTTCTCGTTCTTTTGCTTGTACTTACGTCTATTCCAATTTATTAGGAAATGAAGCTGGACGAGTAATTTATGACGGCGAAATTATTATTGCTCAAAATGGTACTTTATACAACAAAAATAAACGTTTCAGTTTCCAGGACTACCAAATTTTAACCGCTACACTTGATTTACATGCTCCTCGTATAGGTCGTAAAAAGTCTTTTAATTTTCAATTCGAATTGCCGGATAATTTGGTAAAAAGTGATTTTCATTTTCAGGAAAAAGCACACTTAGATAAACCATTAAATCATTGGGAGTATGAAAGTAAGGAAGAGGAATTTTTGAGAGCTGTAACTTTAGGTTTATGGGATTACATGAGAAAAAGCTATTCCAATGGATTTATGTTATCCCTTTCGGGAGGTGCAGATTCTAGTGCTTGTGCTGTACTGATTGCCAAATGTTTTGAATTAGCACAAAAGGAACTTGGAATAGAGGGACTACAAAAAAAATTAAGTTACCTAAAAATAGATTGGTCAAAGCCCTTAGTTAGTCAATTACTAACTTGCGTTTACCAGGCTACAGAGTATTCTAGTGAAAAAACGTTACAAAGTGCGAGGGAACTTGCTTTAAGTTTAGGGGCAGAGTTTCATGTTTGGAATATCCAAGAAAATTTGGAAGGATATCATAAGATGATAGAAAATACTATTGTCCGAAAACTTTCTTGGGAATTCGATGATATTGCTTTACAGAATATACAAGCTAGAGTACGCGCACCAGGAATATGGATGTTAGCTAATATTAAAAATGCGTTACTTATTACTACTTCCAATCGTAGCGAAGCGGCAGTAGGTTATTGTACTATGGATGGAGATACAGCAGGAGGGCTTGCCCCAATCGGTGGTATTGATAAAGCCACACTCATACAGTGGTTAATTTGGGCTCAAAAAGAGTTAAATATACCAAGTTTACAATTCGTTAATGGCTTACAACCCACCGCAGAACTTCGCCCCCAAACTGAAGCACAAACCGACGAAAAAGATTTAATGCCTTATCCCATATTAGACAAAATCGAAAAATGTTTTATCCGTGATTACCAATCTCCAATTGAAGTATTCAGAACTTTAAGAGGGATTGCTCCTGATGATACCCTAAAATCCTATATCCGAAAATTTTACCAATTATGGTCAAGAAATCAATGGAAAAGAGAACGCTATGCTCCAAGTTTCCATTTAGATGACGAAAATCTAGACCCCCGAACTTGGTGCCGTTTCCCTATTTTGAGTGGTGGTTATGCAGAGGAATTAAAATTACTGGATTTCTATAAAGACTAATTTTTCATTTCCTCCACATACAACTGTTCCTTCACCGCTACTACCGTCAGTAAATGCATATTAGGACGTGCTTGTAACGCTTTATCACTTTCGTAATATCCCAAAAGCTGTGTTTTCGCTTCCTGTTGTACCTTCTCTAACTCATGAGCTTGCTCTTTCTT
>CALLNY010000012.1 GCA_938005475.1 uncultured Bacteroidia bacterium
CATTGATAAGTTATATCTCCACCCATCAAGTGCGAAGCGTAATCTAACATAGGAAATAATAACCACCACCATGTTATCGCAAGTTTTCGGTATTTATAATACGATTTCATTTAAACTCTTTGCTTTTAGCTTGCAAATATAAACATGATTTGCAGAAAAACGCAATAAAATTATATTTTTTTTAAGGTTATATTGTTTTGAAACCATAAAATTTTAAAATTATCAAAAAACAATGAATTAAAACTAAAACAAATTATAAAGTTTTAAAAAATAGGTTATAAAAAATTAAATTTATAAGCCACTTAAATATGGCTCTATCTGAATTATAAAGAATTATTTATGAATTACTTAAAAAAACTCACTCTATCACCGAAAACTGACCTATAAATTCAGATCCATTAAATTGGGCTTTAAAAATATAAGTTCCAGTATGTACTCTTCTACCCTCAATATCTTTTAAATCCCAGTCCACGCCGCCCAGCCCATTTTGTTCTCTCACAGTTTGAATATAACGACCTGTTAAACTGTAAATATGGACTTCGGTTGTGGGAGGTATTTGGGCAAAGGTAATTTTATCATGCTTAGATAAAACCACAGGATTAGGATAAACCACAGACTCTTTTAACTCCGCAGGGCTACTTGCAAATACCGCTATATCGCCTATGTTCTCGTAGGTTTTATAACCATCATCGTTCCATAAATCCCTAATTTTTACACGAACTTCGTAGCCCATATTACCTAAAATTGCTTGGTCAAAGATCAATAAAATTTCATTTGGGCTTAATTTTTCATAATGAACAATCTTTCCAACAGAACTTTGAAATTTCACTAATGTTAAACTATTATCTGCCACAGGCTCATTAAAACGCAAAATCGCTTTTTTAGGATTGATAGCTTGCCATTGCTCCAAAAATAAAACCAACCTCTGTTCTGGAACATATAAAAAATGGAAGCTATCTTGAAACTCGCTCAAACAACCCCCATATTTATCTTGTAAATCGCTTGAAAAATATATTTGGTTTAAACCTACTCGTAGAGGTTCGTATAAGTGAATGACCGCAAAGTAAGGATGCACCAAAATGTTTTGAAAAGGATTTCCATTCACTAAGATTTGGTGGGGTAGCGTCTGTTCATGTAAAGGCTGACTGCTAAATATTTTCAGCATTTTTTCATTTACAGCCTGCACACTATCAATCACAAAAGGACTATGCGGATAAGCATATACCGCATAACTTAAATTACTGAATGGTGGACTATACGTTGTATTGTAACTACTTACACTAATCCATTTAGGGCTTTGCAAAGTGTCTGACCAAAAATTTTGATTTATCACCTGATAACTACTAAACATAAAATTAGAAGGTTCCGCTTTCCATATAAGATATTGATGAATATTCGGCAAACTACTCCAGCTCACGTATACGCTGTCATTACATGTTTGGAGCTGTAAATGGGCTACATCGGGTAAATTTACTGCGGCTAAATTCCATTCAAAAAATTCTGTGCTATCCGCAGTAGTCAAACCAATTTCAGGAAAGCCATTATAATTCGCGTCTAAAACCGGGTGAGTATTTTGTTTACTACCATAATGGAACCAACGAAATACATATTCTCCGTTTACATAATCCATCAAATAACTGACTGGAAAGGGAGAAAATAACCATTCAGGTGTACCGTCATTATCCACATCAATCATAGAACTAGCGTTCCATGTATCAGAATGATGATTATAAAGATAGACTTCACTAATCTGTTGATAGGTATCATTGGCTGTTGCTTCCCAAATTTTAATTTTCCAATAAGGGACATCATATTCAAAATCGGAATTTCGTAAACTCGAAGTTCTCACTGCAGTAATAAGTTCAGGGAAACCATTAGCGTTTAAGTCCCCAGCAATAAGCACATCCGAAGCCTTTTCTAAACTATCCGGGAAATAGGCTTTAAGTTCATACTGATTATTAGCCACATTCTCATAAATAAAAATATCCCCATCATAATCACCAAAAACGACTTCCAAATTACCGTCATTATCCAAATCTTTTACTACTACACGTGGTGCAGTAGAGCCTATATAATCTAATGAAGTATCTGCAAGGGTAGCGATTACCTTCCAATCTCCATCACTTTGTCTTTCTAAAATCACGTAATTCCTGTAGTCTTTTGCAATGATTTCTATTTGCCCATCCAAATCCGTATCAGCAAATTGAGCAGGGAAATACTTATCAGAGAAACTATTGACCAATTTAGGTAAGAAAGGATTGGGATTTTGAAACAAAAAGATAGTATCACGTAAGTTACATAGCAGTTCATTATTCAAAAAATCTTTGGGGATACGCGGCCCAGGAGTTGTTATACTATCCAGCTTAACAAATTGATTAGCATTGAGTTCCGATAAAAAAATTTTATTAGAATAACTTCCTGTACTATCAAATTCATTGTAAAGGATTTCAGGGAGATTATCGTTGTCCAGGTCCCAGGCAGTAGGTAAATAATAACCTGCGGGAATTTTATATGATTTAGGTTGCAAAGTAGTTAAAGGAATGGAATAAGGAACGAAAGTAAAAGTACCTGTAATAGAGGAATCGATTAATCCTGCAAAATTGCGTGCAATGATTTTGTATTGGTAACTTCCCGCAGAGAGGTTTTGATTACCGAGTAAGAACATACCGTTCTGAGTGATTTTATCGTAAGGAATTTCCTGAATTTGTTGAGTAGTTGTATTTTGGATTTTAATTTTTACAAAAACGGGTTCATCCGCACGATACACAATAAACCATTTACGTTCTTGGTTTTCATAGGCGTAGTCACTTAATTTGAGTTTTAATACAGGAGGCGTCCTATCGATGAAAATTTTACTTCGGATTTGTAAGGTATGTCCATTTCGTAAAATTACTTCTAAGCCTAAGGTATAAATTCCATCGGTAAGGTTTTGTATATTCCATTTAAATAATTGGTTATAAAGGTGCTGGAAATCTCCTGTAAACAAAGTAGTGGTATTATTACCGATGGAGTCTCCATTAAAATAAAAAATACGAAAGTAACGCAGTAAGGGGTGAATAACAGTTGTAATAATGGGGATAGTATCTTGAAAGAAACCTTGTAGATTGATAGGATTGTGGATTTGAACGTTTACGGAAGTTGGAAATTGTAGGGCTTTTAGGATATTGAGCCTGCCGGCACCTGTGAAGTAATCCCAGCCAGGGTTTTGGATATCATGAGCAGAGGAAGTTAAAATGCCTTTGATTTGAACGGGAGAGAGGTTGGGATACAACGATTTGAGCAAAGCCACTGCCGCAGTAACCATAGGAGCAGAAGTAGAAGTACCTGAAAATTCATTATAGGCGTTTCTATTAGAGGAGTCGGATAGTGTGGTGGTGTAGATACCGGCCCCGGGGGCGCACAAGTCTACCGTACCACCGTAAGAACTTAAAGGCCATAAAAATTCACGGTCATTTTGGTACATGGAGGCAGATACGCTGATAACCTGCTCAAAACCTGAGGGGTAATGTGGGTTATCACCTGTTGCATTTCCTGCTGAAGCTACCATCGTTACGCCCTTTTCGTAAGCATACTGGATAGCCGCATACATGATTTGCGAAGGGTAAATATCGCCAAAACTAAAATTTAATACGTGTACACCGTTATCCACTGCATACACAATAGCCCTTGCGATATCGTCATCTTCACCATTTCCTGAAGCGGCAAAAGCCCTTAAAATCATTAACTTACTATCTGGCGCAATACCACAGCCCCCCAAATGATTATTAGGTTTAGCCCCAATAATTCCTGCTACAAGCGTTCCATGCTGATTATCATCATAAGGAATAGGGTCTTCATAAAGGTAGTCCCCCCCACCTAACAAACGAGGTTGGTCTGTAAAATCGTAACCAATAACATCATCCACATAACCATTTCCGTCCTGGTCTATGCCGTCTAAATCCCCATAAACACCGTTTCTTATACTATCTTTATCCCAAAAATCAAATTTTCCGTTTCCATTAATATCTTCCAAGGTATTAATCCACAACGGGTCTTTCAATTCTTCATGAAAAAAATCAATTCCTGTATCAATAATCCCGACAATAACTCCCTGCCCCCGAGTAAGCTGGTGCGAAGGAAAAGTCTGTATTAAGTTATGATGATACTGCCTAGGAATGTCAGGGTCATTATAGGTATCCAATTGAAAATTACGAACCTGCTCTGCCGATATAATAAAATTCTGATTTTGTTGTAACCAAGTATTGAAAGTAATAGAATCTTGAAAAGTAATTGTGAACCAATTACTTAAAGCATGCTCTTGGCTAGTAACCAATGGCTGTAAACGCATAAAAGGTAAATTCTTATATCGCTCCGGAAAAGCGTAAATATCCCATAATTGCTTTTGATAAAAATTGGAAGCAATACCTACATTAACATTGATTTGGGATTTTAAACCATAAAAAGCAAGCCATATAGAAAAAAAAAGGACTTTTTTCATGTAATTGAATTTACAAACATACAAAAAATTTAGAAAAACAATCACTATTTTTAGTGTAAATGCATGAATTGTGTTGGATGAAACGGTCTGGGTGATTTAATTCAATCTAAAATACATCTAAAAAAGAAATTCTATCCATCCCTCATAAGTAATTTGAATACCACTTTCCTGATAACTAAATATAGTTTCTATTGTAAGTTGGAGCAAATAAGTAAATACCTCCAATGCTTCAACATAAAACAAAATGATATTGAAATTGTAAATGACGAAGGATTGTATCTGGATACCGAAGGCTCAAAAATAAAAATAATCAGATAAGGTAATTTTTGTTTCTTCAATCATTTTTAAGGTAAATGGTCTTGAACGAATAGCTCTTTAAACCAAACTAGGTTTATTCGTATTTTTGATTTCGCAAAACTATGCACGAATAATTCGCTTATCCCTTAACGTTTGGGTATCAAGGTATTCTGCAGTATAAGATTGATATTTTAAAGTTCGAAAAACATGTAAATAATGGTCACCTGTTTGCAATGAGGTTTCTTTTTTTATAAGAACTCTTGCACTCGTATTCTTTAAAACGCACAAACCTTCCCAACAAGTTAAATAACCTTTTTCTTGTAAAAATTTGTGCTTATCAAAATCTAAACCACTGATTTTCCCTAACTTTTTTACCAAACTTATATGTGTAGGGTGCAATAATTGAAGTACTGCAATAGGATTAACCAAAATATTTTCTAAGGTTTGAGTATTTTCATAAATTGCGATTGCATAAAATTTAGGTTGCATACTTATTGCAGAGACATAAGTGCAAATATTCATATTTACTTTTCTTTCATTGGAGTAAGTAGCTAAACTATACACCGGAAGATTTGGGATATTCCAAGGCTTATGCATGAATTAAATTTTAAGCGTACTTATGCCACCATCAACATGAAAAACTTGTCCAGTATCCATAGACTTTCACTAGATAATAAAAATCGTGCCATGTAGGCGATATCATTAAAACAACAAAAAATCTTGTAAGGTTCTTTGTAATTTTTAGTTGTGCCATTCTTTCCATTCCTTTTGATAAAGTTCAACTAATACTTGTTTTTCAATAGCTTGAATAGGGACATCTACTTTTTCACAATCTTTTCCTAAAAAGAATAAAGCCTGTATTTCATTGGCTTTAAGAAATTTAAAGTTTATGGTAAAACTTTTCATTTGTTCACGAATATTTTGTATTAGAAATCTTGTAGGGAATAGCAACATTAAATCCCCAATCTCCAGCTTGTTACGTAAGCATGAAAAGGAAAACAATATAAAAACACAGATAAATTTTTCTAATATAGGTTCATCAAGATATTTACTTATCCAAGAACCTACTCCCATAAACGTCATAAAAAATCCGATAATAACTGAAAAATGTAAAACTCCAGAACCTAAAAAATAAGTAGATAACGTACCGATAAGCAACTCATAAAGTATTCCACAAAAAGCAGTAACAAAGACAGAAAATAAAAGAACCGCTATTTGATAAGGAGTATAATGATTGGAATTACTTGGTTCAATTATAGTATTAAATACTACGGATTTTAGTCCGCTATAATTTTTGTGTATAATCTATTGAGCAAGATAATTTTAGGGTTTAAATTTCTGTTTTTACCATTGGTTTTTGAGCAAATAAACCTAATGTTTTGAACATGAATTGGTCAAAATCGGTGGTATTATTTGGGGTAGTAAGTAATTTATCACCTGCAAAAATAGAATTAGCACCTGCTAAAAAGCATAAAGCTTGTTCTTCCATGCTCATATTCACTCTTCCTGCCGATAAACGGACTTTTGCTAATGGCATCAAAATCCTTGCCGTAGCAATCATTCGTAACATATCCCATATTTCTACTCTTTTTTGGTTTTCTAATGGAGTACCTTCAATAGGGACTAATGCGTTGATTGGAACAGATTCCGGATGTTTAGGCAAAGTTGCAAGGGTATGTAACAAACTGATTCTGTCCTCGTGAGTCTCCCCCATTCCAATAATTCCACCGCAACAAATAGAAATATTAGCTTTAGCAACGTTTTGTAAGGTTTTTAATCTATCTTCATAGGTTCGGGTAGAAATAATATCGTCATAATATTCACGAGAAGTATCTAGATTGTGATTATAAGCATGTAGACCAGCTTTTTTCATTTTGAGAGCTTGTTCCTCAGTTATCATTCCCAGGGTACAACATACCTCTAAACCTAACTCATTGACTCCTTGAATCATTTCAAGTATTTTATCAAAATCTTTATTATCACGTACTTCACGCCATGCGGCACCCATACAAAAACGAGTAGAACCATTCGCTTTAGCTTGTTTAGCTGTTTCTATAACTTCTTGCGGATTCATCAATTTATGAACATCTAAACCCGTCTGATATTTTACAGACTGTGGACAATAAGCACAATCCTCAGGGCAACCGCCTGTCTTTACCGATAACAACGTACATACTTGTATTTCATTAGGATTATGGTACTGCCTATGTACAGTAGCACCCTCAAAAATTAAATCTAATATCGGCTTATAGTAAATTTGTTCTATCTCTTGTTTTCTCCAATCTGTTCTTATTACTGACATATCTATTAAATGATGCAAATCTAATACTTTTTGAAATACAAAATGTTTCTATTGACCCCAATCATCTCCGATTACAAACTATTTATTTCGTAACCATTGCTTAAATTCTTGAAGATTTCGAGTATTTACTATCTCATTTGGAGTCAAAAAAGCTTTATAAGCCATTTTTATGCCCCATTGTATATCTTGAATACCCTCCACTGAATGTGCATCAGGATTGATAAAAATACTTACTCCTTTATCAACTGCTTTACGCAGCCATTTCCAATCTAAATCTAATCGGTAGGGATTTGCATTGATCTCAATTGCTACTTGATTTTGAACACATGCATCAATAATTTTCTCATAATCAATAGGATAACCTTCTCTAATTAAAAGTAATCTACCCGTTGGATGTCCCAAAATACGCGTATAGGGATTTTCTATCGCCTTGATAATACGTTGCGTTGCTTGTTGTATATCCATTTTAAAATGAGAATGAATACTCGCAATCACACAATCCAATCGTTTTAAAATATCTTCATCATAATCTAATGAACCATCAGCCAATATATCTGCTTCAATTCCCTTAAAAATAAAAAAATCAGTAAATTGAGCATTAAGCTTATCAATCTCGTTCCATTGCGTTTCCAACCGAGCTGGACTTAACCCGTTAGCATAAAATGCGGACTGAGAATGGTCACTTATCACCATGTATTCATACCCCATTTTAATACAAGCATTTGCCATCTCTTGTAATGAATGTTTTCCATCAGAATATTGTGAATGACAATGTACTAGCCCTTTAATATCCTCATCTTTGATAAAATTACCTTTTGCCCTCTGATAATACTCAAAACAATTATCATCATAACGATGGGGTGGTAATATAACAAATGGAAAATTAGCATATAAGCTTCTCAAAGTCTGTGACGAACGATTAGGGTTATATTTAATAAAGACATTATGCGAAGATGTCGTTGCATGCAAGAAGATAGTATTCTCTATATCTGTTTCACTACAAAAATAAAATTGTACGGTAACATTTTCTAAATTTCTTGCAGTTAAAACATCAGCATCTTCATCAATAATAAGAAAACGATATTTTGATAAAATAGATTTAACTTGCGCAACAGTAGCGGTTGTAACGAACTCCAGAATATCTACAAAATTATCCCAAGTAAGTAATGTACCTGTTTCGTGAATAGGAAAAGGGAAATGGGATTTAAACCATTCAAGCCACTCAAAAGCTGTATGCAGATGTAGTTTACCTTTGGATAGGTAATAAAATTCAATTGCTTTACGAATAGAATCCTGTGTTTTCTGTCCAAACCCTTTTACCTCTTTCAAACGATTTTCATAACAAGCATGCAGTAAATCTCCTAAATTATCTATACCAAGCCTTAACCAAATTGTTTGTATTTTCTTAGGACCCAGCCCTTGGATATTGAACATTTCAATCACCCCTTGCGGAGTTTTAAGTAGTAAATCTTTTAAAATAGACAAAGTGCCTGTCTGAATAATTTCCTTAAACTTTTCTATGGTACTTTTTGTAAAAGGTAACTCATAAAATTTACCTTCTGCTAACAAGACACTCACTTCCTGCGGGAATTTTTCTAATTCAAATACTGCATTTTCATAGGCTTTAATTTTAAAGGGATTTTCCCCATGTAATTCTAATAATTTAGCAGTTAACAATAAAATATCGGCTATTTCTTGATTAGTCATGGATATTACGCTCGTTTAAATTGATTTTTATGTTCTTCCAGCGGTTACTATTAATATAAAAATAGCTCAATGAAACCATAACCACCATATAAATAATTTCACAAAACCAAATATAATAGATATTTTGAGTGTAATAGTATGCACCAATAATATAAAGTAAATAAACGACCAAAGCGAATAGTTCAATGAGAAAGGCAACATAGGTAGCACCTGTTCCAATTACCGCACTAACCCAAATCCATGCAAAACTATAAATAAGTAATGCAACAGCAACCGTTCTTGCAACTAAAATAGAATCATTGATGATAAGTATATCGTTCGTTAAAAGCCAATAATATAGCTTAGGAAACAACAACAACAACAAAATAGGGAACAAACTAAACAAAAAATTTTGCCAACTTATAATTTTTATAATCGGCAACACCAAACGTTTATTGCCCTCACCTATCGTTCGACTGATAATAGTACTTGCGGCAGTACCAAATCCCCAAGTAGGTATCATTAAAAAAATATAGATATTTTTGGTGATTTCTGATATGGATAGATAATGCGTTCCCAAGAACTCCGTTATTTTTATAAAAACAAAAAAAGAACCAATACTCATGAAATTTTGAAAACTTATAGGTAATGATAACTTTACGGCTTGCCAATAAATCAAACCATTAGAAAACGAAAAAGGAAATCGTATCCTTAATTTCAGAATAAAAACAAAGTTGAAAACAAAAATAATAAAAACTATAAATTGACTAATGACCGAAGCAATTGCAATTCCTTTGGAGCCCAACGCAGGAATTCCGTAAAATCCAAATGCTAACACATAATTCAAAATAAAATTGACAAAAAACAACAACAAAGCAGTATACCCAATAATTTTATTTTTAGCTATACCATTATAAAAACCTCTAAAAACGAAATAATAGGTCATAGCAAAAGCGTCAAAACTTCTTATTTTGAGATATTGTTCAAACTCTAAAAAAACTACATCGTTATCAAAAGTATTTTTTAGAAACGAAGCACTAAAAAACAATAATGAAAATTGTAATAAAACTAATGCAAATGAAGGTACGAGAAATAATAAAAAACGAGAGTACGCATACTGAAAATCATATTTACCAATAGCTCTTGCTATCAAAATTTGAATAGCAGTGCCCCACCCCATAGCCAAAGAAATCACCACATACAACCACAAAACTGCCAATCCACCTCCTCCAAGAGCTTCTTTACTAATTCGTGCTAGAAATGCTGTGTCTGTTAGACCTATTAAATTATTTGAAAAAGATGCTAATATAACAGGCCATGCAATGTTCCATGAATCTTTTTTTATATGATGGTATATCGATTTCAAGTTTTAATTTTATTTATAATATTGCTAGTAGAATATCCTTCCACTAAATCAATTGTAACAACTTGACCTCCATTGGCTGTAACCCAATCCGCTCCCACAATATTCTCATACTTATAATCTGAACCTTTAACCAAAACATCTGGTGTAACAGCTTTTATTAAGTTTATGGGTGTATCTTCTTCAAATGGTATAATATAATCTACAAAACTAAAATATGATAAAAATAAAGCACGGCTTTCTAATTTATTTACAGGTCTATCTTTCCCTTTAAGCCTAGCAACAGATGAATCTGTATTTAATCCTACTATTAAAACATCTCCCCAAAAACTGGCTTTTCTTAAATAATCTAAATGACCTACATGAACAATATCAAAACAGCCATTAGTAAAGACTATCTTTTTACAGAAAAAACGCAACTTATATAACACAGAACTAACAAAATCCTCTAAAAGAAATATCTTTGACATAAAAAAACCCCGCAAAGTGCGGGGCAAAATTAACAAATCTTTTCTAAAACTCCCAGAGATAATGCTCGAATTCTACCATTTGATTGTTACGCTTTTCAGATAACTTTAGGTCTAATTCCTCTCCAGAAAGTTCGGTTAAAACTGATTTAAACAAACGTAATTCTAAAATCTCTCGCATAGAACGATATTCAGCATCGTTATTTCTATTTTTCCATTGAGTATCATCTAAAGTATCCATGACATCCTTATAGGAAAAACAAACTTGAGTCTCGTATCTCCCTAACTGCTCATCATAATCAATCAGACAGATATACTGAATATCATAATACATATCAGATTTATTTTTATCAAAGATACGATCTTCAATAATACCTATAAATTTCTCATAACGTAATAAATCTGAATTCTGAGAAGATTTACCTTTTCCACCCATGGTATCATCTTTACCTTCTCCATCGGTTGTAGCTTGTTCTCCGCCACCACCTTCCTCCATGTCTTCGCCTTCATCCTCAAATTCTTCCTCTTCATCTCCTCCACCTGATATATCTCCACCGACAGCGCTTGACCCACCCTGCCCCTGCATGATTTTTTGAAAATCATTATAGGTTACAGGTGTTTGCAAACTACCATATTTATAACCAATATACTTACCATCTTTATATCCATTTATTAATGCTCTAACTATTCCATCTGTTTCACCATACTTGCCTTTTGTGTAAATTTTTGACTCAGATGCAATAAGTGGTGAATTTAACTTTTCTTCTAAATCAATTCTCTCAAATACTTTTTTCCTCCAAAAATGATCTTCAACCCTAGGAGGAAATTGTGCATATAATTGATTTATACCCAAATAAACAACAACTAAAAAAAATACTTTTCTCATATTCATAAAATTAATTCAAAACTATTTAACTGTTACACGTTTTATTCTTTCTTGTCTATACTTTTGTCCTTCTAAAACACCTACCTCAGTATTAATACAAGTAACCCTTTTTATAGCCTCTATATCTATAAAAATAATACCAGACTGTGGGGGAGCCTTCATGTAATTCCCAAGGTTTACATTTACTTTAGCCTTGGAGTCCACTTTATCGGATGCAGGTATAGTCGTAATTTCTTCCACACCTCCAGCCAAAGTCTGTCTTGATATCTTAACATTTACTAATTTATATCTACAATCTTTAGGATGTGACTTTTCAAACTCCTTATCAGGATCTACAGCTACCTCAAATGGAGTTCTAAAAGAGATTGGCGTTACACCATCCCATCTTTTATTACCTGATACAATTACAATATTAGGATCAGGTGGAGATTTTACCACAAAAGACTGATCACCTAATTTTATAGTTTGACCACTTAAATTAGCAGAAACAGATACAACAGCTTTGTCACCAGAAGGAATTAATGTAAACTTATACTTTGAACCTGGTTTTTGGTTAGCTTTGCCAGGATTTAATCCTAATATTACATCAAAGTTAGCACCACAACCAGGGTCTACCTCAATATCTGTACAACAGTCACGGTATAAACTTAAACCTTGGTCTGATTTTATTGAAAACGAAGGTTTCAATACTTTGAATTTCTTCGTAAGTGTCATATTAGAAAAAGATCCATCTGCTTTAGGCACTTTTGCACTTACAGTATATGATTGAAAACCTTCCGATTTACCAGGTGGAATTACTGATGCATTGGCAATAACCTTAATGGTTGCAGTACCTCCTGGGTTATTTTTCAAACCAGGCCCACTAAATTGAGGTTTGATATCTTTAGACATAACTGTTACATAAACTTCAGACTCAAAATTTGTACCCGCTAAAACTGCATTAGCAATAGGAGCATCTTTCAAAACTAATGAGTCAATTTTGAATGGAACCTGACCTACTAACGTTTCTAAATGGGCTAACAAATCTGTTTGTACATTCAGTACATTATTTTTAAGCATTTGAAGAATAGCAACATTCGCTATTATCGGTGCACCATGAAAAATAGTATATTCCCAAGTTTTTCCCAACAGCTCTCTATTCTTAGGATTTTTTTTGTCAATAGTGGGATCATCTTTGGGATCCAATGCTATGTATTGTAATTTCATTTTTGATTTATGCTTGGATAACCAATCATTTGCCCAATCAATAAAATTATTAAGGTTATCTCTCATCTCTTTTGCTCTTCCCCCTCCACGACCAGCATTAGCAGTTTCACCACCATTTTTCCCTATCATCCAGAAACGATAGTTTTTCTCAGTTTCATTTAAATTTTTTATCTTTCCCGTTTCTGGGTCCTTCTCTCCAATAACATACAGACTGTCTATTAGAGATTCAAGAAAATCTAGTTGTTCTTTAGTTTTTTGAGCAATAATTTCCGCCTCTGCAATGTACTTCTCGTTCTTTCTATTACCTTGCTTTATTTCATCTTCAATAAGCTTCTTAATATCATCCGCGTGATCTAAATTTTTTGCTGCGATTTTTGCGGCAGAAGTTTTTAATGAGTCTCCAATAGTCTCAAAACTATGCAATATCTCAGAACTTACTTGAAGAGCTAACAAGGCAGTAAGAACAAGATACATCATGTTAATCATTTTCTGCCTTGGGGTTAACTTACCACTTGCCATTTTTCTTTCTGATAATTATAAATTTTAAACTAAATATCTTTAGATGCAGAAGCCATCGCAGTAAGCATACTGCCATAAATCCTATTTAATCTTGACATATTCTGTGTTAATGATGAAACTTCCTGCTTCAATGCTTCAGCCTCTTTTGATGTTTCTACAATGTTATTCATAACCGCAGTTAAATTACCATAATATTCCTTGATACTCTTTGAATGAGCTGATGCATCTTTAAATTCAGCTTCATAAATTGCATTTAAACTAGATAGATTTTGAGTAAGAGTATTAACCTGCTCTTGATAGGCTTTCATACTTTCAACAGATCCTCCAATTACACTATTTACCGAATTGGTTAGCTTAGTAGCGGCATCAAAAGCAATAGAATAACTTTTATTCATTTCATCGATTTTTTCAGAAGCTGATTTTAGTCTATCTGAATAATCTTTTGATGCTTTGGCTACATCTGCTATCTCACTTAAATTGGATACATTCGAGCTTAGTCCTTTTATAGAAAGTGATAAAGACTCGAAAAGGTCAGGAGTAAAGGACTTATTTATAGCTTCCATACTCTTATTTAGACTCTCAACAGGTTGAGTATTAATTGAAGTAACTTTCACTACTTGATTGTCTAAATTTAATTCCTCATTACTTGCTTCCTCACTCGCTAAAGCTGGATAAACCTTTTCCCACTCATAATGTACGTCCAAATCTGGTATAGGTTCAAAAGCTGAAACAAAGAATATAAGCGCTTCTGTACCCATGCCAACAATTAACATTTCGTTTGCAAAAGGCCAGTGCAAAATTTTAAATAATGCACCTAAAATTACAATAGATGCCCCTAAACCGTACAGCATTGCTGTACCCTTTCTAAATCCATCGGAATAGAAAAATGATGATGCTTTCTTTTTTTCTACTAATACTGACATATTAAGTTACTTTTTATTTTTAATTTAGCTAATAATGAAATAATCTAACAACTATTTTTCGATTTTTATAACTTCGCTGCACCAGATCTACCTAACAAGGTTACAACACATCTAAATCCTATGAAAGATTTGGTAGTATCAGCGTACTCGTAAGTTCTTGTACCCACAGACAGGAAATATGCTACATCTTTCCATGAACCTCCACGAATTACTCTTCTCCTCTCTAAATGTTTAGGGTCTCTGTAAATAGGGTTCAAGTCGTGTGCATACGAATAACCTGTTTCTTCAAAGTCATCTTCGCACCATTCTGCAACATTACCAGGCATACAATATAATCCGTAATCATTAGGCCAGTATGATTTAATTGGACATGTATACTCAAAATTATCAGCTATATAATCACCTCTACCTGGCTTAAAGTTTGCTAAAAAACAACCTTTAGAATTTCTGATATAAGGACCTTCCCATGGATATATTTTGTGTTCAAATCCTCCTCTTGCAGCGTATTCCCATTCAGCCTCAGTAGGCAATCTAAATCTTGGTAATTTGGGACGTTTTTGAGAATCTCTATAATTATTATAACGAATAGTTCTCCAAATACAGAACGCTTGAGCGCCATACCAATTCACACCCACAACAGGATAATTATCAAAAGCAGGATGCCAATAATAATTTTCGGTTAAAGGTTCATTGTAAGAATACGTAAAATCTCTAATCCATACTAAAGTATCAGGATAAATCAATTTTTGAAGATCTTGAGCAGAAACAGTATAGTCATAATACTGTTTTAAAAACTTAATCATAGAATCTTCAACCGTCAAACCATTACCAGCAGGATCGTTTACATTTTCAGATGCCGCCTTACCCGTCAACATATAATCAACGAATTGTCTATATTCGTTATTTGAAATCTCAGTATCGTCCATATAGAAAGCACTTATGGTTATTTGTCTATTATGGGCAATTTGTGAACTATTCACATCTTGGTCATTTTGACCCATGTGAAAACTTCCTGGTGGAATCAATACCATTCCATAAGGATTGGGTTGGTCCCACTTTGGGCGATTCGTTACACCTGTTAACTCTCCTCCTTTTCCAGTTTTGTCACCAAACATACCACAACCGGATAAAACATAGGAAATCAACGCAAAAGCTACTAATATTCTCTTCATATCTTCTGAAAGAATTTACTTATTATGATTGTTAAAAATTTTTACAAATATAGAAAGCAATTTAATACAAACTACAATTATTTTTATTTTTTTTTGTAAGTCCCTGAATTAACGGAATCTACGTTTATCACGAGTACCTAAATCTGGTGGATAATACTTCACAATCGTAGGGAACGTATAGGTTAGAACTAATTCATGAGAACCACTTGTCCCTGCCCCCAAGCCCGAAATCGTGTAGTCATAAGAATATGCAGTAAACAAATTCTCTGTAACATGAAAACCTACTATTCCAATGAACGAATCTCTTAATCTATAAGAAAGACCCAATACCATGGGCTTAATGTCTACATTAGCATTAAAATCTAACTGCATTTGGTTTTTAGTCATCTTTCCGTAGAAACTTGGAGTTAAACTTACTCTATCATTAAAATCAAACCGATAGCCTGTCATCAAACCGATTCCTCTACTCACTTTAGAATTTTTAGTCTGAGTAAAAGCATCTAATTTAGGTTCTAACAAGTGAGCTCCTGCCACACCAATATAAAATTTATCATCTGGAAGCGTAAAATAGATTCCCGTAGATAAATCCCCTTTTGTTAAAGAAATATTTTGATTCAATAAAGTCAAATCTCCTGCCATTTCAGGCCTCCAGTTTGTACCATCAAGAGATTTCTGGAGAATTCCACCTTCTAGCCCTAAATGAAGAGACGCTCCATTAGAACCCACTGGCAACTTAAAAGCATAAGCAAATTTTGCCGCAACAGTTGATAATGGACCTATTTTATCTGCCATAACATAACCACCAATACCTCCTCTTAATAGTTGTATCGGAGAACTGGCGCTGATTGTAAATGTGTTAGGATGCCCATCTATACCGACCCATTGCGACCTCCCAGCGGCTGTTATACTAAATGGATTAGAACCCGCATACGCTGGATTTAAAACCTGTCTATTAAACATATACATGCTAAACTGTGGATCCTGTTGTGAATATGACAGTTTAGGCACAATAGACAAGAGCATAATTACTCGTATTACGATTTTTTTCATTACTCTTTATGGTGATTTATAAAATGACAGCTAAATTAGGAACTTTTTTTATTCAAACGCAAGTTTTTTTTAAAAAAAATTATTTTATTTCTCACACTGCTGTAGATAGCTCTCTATTGCCATTGCCATAGACGGTAAATTCGGCTGTGGAGCCTCTATATCCACTCTTAAACCTTTTTCTTTTGCCGCCTGGCAAGTAGTCGGTCCAAAAACAGCTATTCTTGTATCTGCTTGTTGAAAATCAGGAAAATTTTTGAATAAAGATTCGATTGCAGAAGGTGAAAAAAAAGTAATCAAATCATAATGCTTACCTTTAATATCGGATAAATCAGAATAAACCGTTTTATAAACTATTGCCTCTTTTATATGATAACCGTTTTCATGCATAAATTTAGTAAGCTCCGTCCTTGCCATATCACTACATGGAAATATATATTTATCTTTTGTATGTTTCTTCACTAACTCAATTAAATCTTCTGCAGTTTTAGTTCCTACAAACAATTTTCTTTTCCTTATCACTATGTATTTTTGTAAATATTGCGCCGTAGTATTGGATATACAAAAATATTTCATATCCGGTGGTAGCTCCACTCTCAACTCTTTGCATAAACGAAAATAATTATCCACAGCATGCTTACTCGTCAGAATAACAGCTGTAAAATCTAACGGATGTATATTTTGCTTCCTAAACTCCGAAACACTCAATCCCTCAATATCAATAAAATTTTTATACTCAATTTTTACCTTAAATTTCTTTTCAATGTTTTTATAAGGTGAATTTTCATCTTGAGGCGCTGACTGTGTAATCAATATATGTTTAACTTTTGGATACATAGATAAGTTCTTTCCCTCCTTCATTTAATACTTTTTTCGCTAAATTTATTCCTAAATTATTCGAATCTTGAACTTCACTTTTTAATTCATACTGAATAATACGCTGACCATCTATTGATGCTATCCCTGCTAACAAACTCATTTCATTCATAAAAATTCTTGCATAACCAAAAACAGGTAATTGACACCCCCCCTGAATAGTCTTTAAATAAGACCTTTCACATGATATCTCCAAGAAAGTTTGTTCATGATTAATTTGCTTTACTACTTTATCTGTTTCTTTATCTTCCTTCCTTATCATTACAGCCACTGCACCCTGACCCACCGCCGGAACAAAAACCTCTGTACATAGTCTTTGCCTAATATATTTTTCTAAACCCATTCTCTTAATCCCTGCATAGGCTAATATTAAAGCATCATAATCGCCACTCTCTAACTTTGCTATTCGAGTATCTAAATTACCACGAATATCTTTTATCGTATGTTGTGGAAAATAACGTTTTAAAAAGGCAACCCTACGAACCGATGACGTCCCAATTATAAAACACTTAGACTGATTCTCTAAATGAACCGTTTCCTCTAAAGATAATAAAACATCATGTGGAGACTCTCTCTTTAACACCGCAGCAATCATTAAGTTGGGATTTAACTCTCCTGGAATATCCTTACAACTATGAACCGCAACATCTATTTTATTTTCTAATAAAGCCTCATCTAGTGCCTTGGTGAAAATTCCTTGTCCCCCTAACTGATGTAATGGAAACTGCGTTTGTTGATCTCCATAAGTTTGAATAATTTCTAACTCAGTATCATAACCTTTCAACTCTAATAAATTTTTGACGTTATTGGCTTGCCATAAAGCTAATTTAGACCCCCTTGTCCCTATCCTTATTTTCATGCAATTAGAATTAGATGAGTAACAACCATGGTAGTATTTCAAAGCCGCAAATATAAAAAAAAATTACAGAAAATGGAATTTTAAAATTCATATTATAAACAATTATCAGATAATATTGTTTTTTTAAAATCATCAGTAAGTAGCAACCTATAAATAACCAAAACCATAAAGGCTCCCCTATTAGTACAGTTGCTAATAAACCTACATAAGCCAAAAAAAGAAATGGCATCTCCCCATAAATTTCAAGAATTAAATTCTTATTCCGATAGTCCTTTAAATCGTATATCCATTCCGCAAACTGCCAAATCATAACTTTGATAACATTGAACCCCACCAAAAATACCATCACACCGCCTAAACTCCATACTATAGAATCCCCATACTCCCTTGCAAAGCTGTAAATAGAATTATTCTTGTGCCAAAAATTTAAAACTTTCAAATTATCCGTTGAGTATAATTGATTGATAAACAAACTAAATATCAGAGATTTTATAAAAATCCTAACCCAATAAAAATATTTTAATGAAATAGAATTTAGCAATTGAAAATCATGAATTAAAAGTTGTATCTCCCTTGTAGACGGTAGAACAGTCCATAAATTTTGATAATTAGTTACGTTCGCTAACCGATATATTAACAATAATATCAAAACCGATATCCCCAATATGACAATCAAAGGTTTATATAACTCTGATGCTACTTTAAATAATTGATTATTTCCAATATATATATACTTACCCCAAAAATCACTTCTTTCATTATCCTCTTTAAACCAAAAAGGAAATATATTCGTTTCTGAATGGCTTCTATAAATCGCTACTTGCTTTGCATGCTCATAATGATCTACTAAATGAATATTATATTGATTCAAAAGTTCTCTAATTCGTGGAGATATATAATAAGGAATATAAATCGCCCTAACACCATAATTTCTCATAAATTCTAGATCTTTAATTAACATGCTCTCCGAAATATTATACTTAAATTCTCTCGAAAAAGGAAAATAAATTAAAACAGAATCGGATTTGATATAAGCATTTTGTATAATATTTTGGGGTTTATCCCTCTGAAGTAAAAAAACGGATTTATGAATTCCAATAAAAGGTGGTGTCCACCATTCATCTGTACGATTCTCGTATTTTTTTAAACTTACTTCTATCCAGTTCCATTGAATATTAAACAGTTCTGCTGGTATAGGAATTACTATCTCCTCGAAAGGTCTCTCATAAATCAATAATAGTTTACCGTTCAAATAGATTTCAGCTTCCCAACTAATTCCTCCAAAGTATAAATATAACGTATCTTTTATCCTTTCTTTAAGAAAAAATTCTTTCCTTAAAGTTAATATATTTGCCTCATCCTCCACAAATGGTACTCTATACACCTCATCAGAAGAAGTTCTCCATACACCATTTAAATTTTGGAATGCTTTTAAATTTCTCGTTTTCCATGTGGGTTTAAAAATTAAATCAGGAGTAAACTGAATTTGCTTCCCAATTAAACAAAAATTAAACCATAGAAAAAAAAACAATAAAATTACAATTTTAAAAAACATTCCATAAATTGCCACAAAATTAGTAAAGATTTTATCATGATACGAATTGGAATGGGCTACGATGTACATAGCTTTACTACCAATAAACCTTTATTTTTAGGGGGAGTACAAATTCCTTACAAGAAAGGATTAAAAGGGCATTCTGATGCCGATGTCCTACTACATGCTATTTGTGATGCTTTACTCGGTGCCGCCGCTTTACGCGATATTGGATTCCACTTCTCTAACCAAGATTTACAATGGAAAAATATCTCCTCCTTAATCTTACTCCAAAAAACATGGGACTTAATACAACAAAAAGGTTATCAATTAGGAAATATAGATGCTACTATCATCGCTGAAGAACCCAAAATTAACCCCCATATCCCTGCTATGCTAATAGAAATCTCCAAAGTTTTACAATGTGAACCAGAACAAATCTCTATTAAAGCTACTACCAACGAAAAAATGGGATTTGTCGGTAGAAAAGAAGGTATAGCCGCTCTCGCCGTCGCCTTAATACACAAAAATTAAAATAACTTCCCCTTGGATAATTCCCTTTTTATCACTTATTTTGTAAAGTTAAAAATGGCTTACGATTGGATTAAAATAATTCTAATTATTGGAATTATATTCATCTCTTGGGGTTGTAAAAAAGAAAAACTACCACAAAACCCAACAGGCAACGTTGAGGAAGCTATGCTCGTACTCAACGAAGGTAATTTTATGTCCGGAAATTCTACACTCTCCCTAATCTTAAACTTACAAACCGTTCAAGAAGATGTTTTCCGAGAAAAAAACGGATACGGATTAGGGGATGTTGGGCAGTCTTTATGTTATCATCAAGGATTTTTATACCTAGTTGCTAACAATTCTAATAAAATTTATCAATTAGATACTGATTTTAAGGTAAAAGGAATTATATCAGGATTAAACTCTCCCCGATATTTTCTCCCCTTTAATGATAGCCTTGCCTTCGTAACAGATTTATATGAAAACGGCGTTTATGTCGTAAATTTTAAAACCTTTACGAAAGTAAAATTCATCTCTATCCCCGGTTGGACCGAAGAATTGATATTTTACCAAAACAAAGTTTGGGTTACTAACCCTTATTCTGCCTCCTTATATATTCTTAATCCTGAAACGCAAACTTTGGAAGATAGTCTTGCTTTACCTAGTAGTTTCGGTGCCACAGCCTTAGAAGTTGACGCGTTTAATAATTTGTGGGCTTTATGCTGGGGTAATCACAGCCTAGGAATTCCTCCCACTCTCGTAAAAATAAAAAATAAAAACGTAGAAAAAACTTTTGTTTTCCCTAATGGCTCCAACCCTTCCCATCTAGAAATTTCTAATGACAAACAAAACTTATTCTGGATTAATGACGGTATTTACAAAATGCCTGTCAATAAAAATGAACTATCCGTCGTACCTATGATTGAAAAAGGAAATAGAAATTTTTATAATTTCTACCTTCACCCAAATAATAATGAAATTTGGATAGCAGATGCTAAAGATTATGTACAAAAAGGTCACGTATTACGTTACTCTCCCTCTGGAGAACTTTTAAATACCTTTAAGGTCGGAATTATTCCTTCTACAATATTATATTTCAAAAAATGATTGTAAAAATTTTAATAGGATTATTTTGTTTATGGTTGTTTTTCAAATTGTTTGGAAAAAGAATTTTACTATACCTCATCAAAAAGATAGTTCAAAAACTTGAACAACAAACTTTAAAAGATATGAAACATTTCCATAATCTTTATGATGAAAATGCAAGACAGTCTTATCCATTAAATAATGAATACTCTGTAATTGTCCCCGAACCTTGTCAAAAAAGCAGACGCAAAGAAAAAGTTATTGAAGATGTAGAATTTACAGAAATACCTAATGACTTTCTAAATGAAGGAAATACCACCTATTGATGCATCTATTGTGATTATCAATGAATTTAAAGAATTCGGTAAGTATAATATCATCTACAAAAATGATAAGCAAATTATTTATACACACGAAATTGACTATCCAACTTTCCTTCAATTCATCAAAGACCCTAATTTTAAATTGGTATTAGAATCTGCTACTTTAAGAACATGGAAGAAAATTCGTTACCGAAAACAAAGTTTATTTGATTTATAACTTAATCGGCATCATCAAAATCCAATAAATCATCACTCTTATCCAATTCTGCATCTATATCTGCACCCGTTTCTATATCTTCTGTATCAATATCATCGTCCTCTATATCATCAAAATCATCTTTAGCTGTACTAGGTTTCCCATTAGAATCTTGACCCGTTGGATTAGATTTTGTTGTGTTTGTATTGGTTATAATATTAGGTTTAACATTCACTGTATTTTGATTTTTCTGAACATTCGGATTGGATTTACTTTGATTTTGAGCAGTTAGTTGCTTTTGATAATCTGCTTTTAAAGCTTGCACGTTCGGATTAACAGCAGAAGTGATATAAAGTTTTTTGGAAGCTAATGTTTGTTTAGTTTTAGGACTAATTACGAATACTTTATAAATACCATCTTCTTTAATTCTTAAAGTCGCCAAAGCATCCATTTTACTGACGGAGCGCTTCATCACAAACTTGTGGGATCCATGTAAATTTTTTATTACTATAAAAAAGGTATCCTCCTGTAATGGGGTTTTACTAAAAATCTTCGCATATAAGGTATGAGGGATATTTTCTAAACGAAAAATAGTATCCACCATCACCAAATTGCCCGTACCATCTAACTTAGCACCAAATCGTAAGATTTGACCATTCAATTGATACAATAGCAGGTAAAATACTAAAAAACTATATAAAACTCTATACATTTGAATATTATAGATTAAATAACAAAGATAAAATATTTTTTTTAAACTTACACCATGAATTTTAAAAAATTCTTCACATTAAATTCTAAATAACAAAATTTATACCGAATTATCTACTGTAAAATTTATTCTAACTCTTGAAGTTGTTATTATTCAAAAAAAAAATATTTTTGTATGCAAATTAAACAGTATGTTTCACTTTAAATCATTTGCACTCATCGTTGGGATAATGATTTTCAGTTTGCATCAATTTTTGATGGCACAGCCCGATATTCGTAAAAAAGGCACCAAAGAAGACAAAAAAAATACGAACATAGAAACTCCTTCACAACCTGAAAAAAAATTTTTTCAAATATCAGGTAAAGTATTAGATGAAAATAAAGAACCCATGTCAGGGGTTTATGTCATTATAGACGGAACTACTAACGGTACCATTACAAATAACGAGGGAATTTTTACATTAACCTTAACCGACAATAAACCAATCAAAATTAAATTTTCCTATATTGGGTATGCAACACTATTTATTGATGTAAATCCTGAAATCAATCAGGAGATTTCGGTATCTATGAAAGAAGAATTTTTACAAGCTAATGAAGTAGTGATTAGTGCTTCAAGGATACCAGAACGTATTATAGAGTCTCCTGTTAGTATTGAAAAAATGGATTTAACCTACATAAGAGAAACGCCTGCCACCAATGTTTACGAAGGAATGGTCATGTTTAAAGGAATAGACCAATTAGGAGGCTCTATGTTATTTAAGACTTTGAATACAAGAGGATTTAACTCTTCAACAAACCCTCGTTTCGTTCAACGATTAGATGGTATGGACATGCAAGCACCTGGACTAAATTTTCCATTAGGTGTTTTAAATGGTGCATCTGATTTAGATATTGAGAGTGCCGAACTTATTCCAGGAGTAGCTTCTGCTTTATATGGACCTAACGCTTTCAATGGTTTGATTAACGTCTATACCAAAAGCCCTTGGCAATATCCTGGCGCCTCTGCCTCCCTTAAACTTGGGGCTAACCATCTTGATAAACACGACCCCACCACAAGTCCTTTTTTAGATTTTAGCGTACGTTATGCAAAACTATTGAACGAAAAAATCGCATTAAAAGTCAATTTCGGTTATATCAAAGCTAATGACTGGCATGCGACCGATTACCGTGACGTAGCTAATTATGCTGGCACTATCAACCCGACCTTAAATGATAAACCCGGTTATGACGGCTTAAACCTTTATGGAGATGAAGTATCCGCTATCTTTGATGCCGCCTCCACAGGAAATTCAGTCTCTCAGCCTATTCGTATCGCCAGAACAGGATACAAAGAAATTGATTTAGTAGATTACAACACCTACAACATGAAAGCAGATGCAAATATACATTATAAAATTAAACCTAATTTAGAACTCATCGGGCAAGGACGATGGAATACCGGAACTACCGTCTATCAAGCTGTAAACAAAATCTCCATAAAAGACTTTCTCTATCAGTTGTATCGTTTAGAACTTAAAGGAGATAATTTCTACGTAAGAAGTTACGCAGGATTAGAAGATGCAGGTAAAACCTACGACTCACGCTTCACAGCCATTAACCTCAATAGGATGGCTAAGCCAGATGAACAATGGTTCACCCAATATTTGTTAGTTTATGGCAATAATAATTTTCTTATTAACGCAATAAGAGGTTTTGCAGGATTAGACCCCCTCCCTGCGGGAAGTGATGCCGTCGCTCGTGCCTTCGCCGATGGAGATAACACAAACGTAATTCGTATCCTTCAAGAAACTCAAGACCCCTTCTACCTCGCTAATGAATCTTTTGTAGAATATGTCTTCGGTGGTAGAGCCCGCCTTCAACCTGGTACCCCTGAATTTAAAAATGCTTTGCAAACAATCACTTCTAAACCCGATTTCTTAAATGGAGGCTCCTTATTTGTTGATAAAACCAAAATGTATTTCACTGACGGTCAGTATGACTTCAAAAATCTAATAAGCTTCGTCCACTTGATTGCAGGTGGAAATATTCGTATTTTTGATTTGAACTCTCAAGGTACTTTATTCTCCGATACTACGGGAAATCCCATTCAAGTCTGGGAAGTAGGTGCCTTCTTACAAGCAACTAAAAACTTACTAAATGACCGCCTTAAAATTATTGCATCAGCCCGTGCCGACAAATCTAAAAATTTCCAAGTAGTATTCAGCCCAAGAGTAGCTACCGTTTACGCCCTCGGAGAAAATAAAAATCATAATATTCGTGTCAGTGCTCAAACAGGTTTCCGTAATCCCTCCCTCCAATCTCAATATATTGACCTCAATTTAGGCTTTTCTAAGTATATTGGTGGTGTAAAAGAAGCTTTTGAGCCTTATGGTGTACAGAATAATTATTCTCAAGTATCGGTCAATGAATTTTTAAAGGCTTACCAAAACCTTTTAAGCCAGGGAGTGGATACGGCTAATGCTATCGCCCAAGCAACACCTTTACTACAAACTTTAGAAATGAAAAACGTACGCCCCGAAGTCATCAAAACTTTTGAATTAGGTTACAAAGGTTTAATTAACCAGAAACTCTTTTTGGATGCCTACGCTTATTATAGTTTATATGACCATTTTGAAGGGGCTATAGATTTAGTAGCACCCGCAAGAACATGGAACGATAATACTCGCTCTTGGGAATTTTCAGAATTTAATCCCAAAGTTATCGCAGATAATAAAGCCCCCAAAGCCTACTATCGTAGATATTACAATGCTACCAAACAAGTAAGTGCATGGGGAGCTTCTCTGGGTGTCAACTACAATGTTAATAATAAGTGGTCATTTAATGCCGCTTATACCTACACAGACGCCCTTTTTGATAAAAATGAAGAAGACCAACTTATCGCTAAATTCAATACTCCACCTCACAAAATCAATGCGGGAATAATCGGTAGAGATTTATTTAAAAACTGGAGATTTTCTATACAATACCGTTGGCAAGATGCTTTTGAATTAGAAGAAAGCTACGCTCAAGGAATCGTTCCCTCCTTTCATAATGTAGATGTTCAAATTTCCTATAAAATTCCTTCCTTGAAAACTACACTTCGCCTCGGCTCCACCAATTTACTAAACCAAAGAAGAGTAGAAATGTTAGGTGGTGGAACTATCGGAGCCTTAGTTTATTTCCAAATAATCTACGACGAATTTCTAAAATAATTTTTCTTTATGACTCTTTTTTCTCTGTATTCTTTGTGGCAAGTTTTTTTACCACAGAGAGCCCTGTGATACATAGAAGTCTTTTCAGTACGAAACCATAGGTCGTCTCATTAAAATACTAGTATATCTTCTGCGTTCAATTTAGCTAATGATTAAGCTTATTTAGGTGCTCTCCACAACAAATAAATACCAATAACCCAGAATAGAACATTAGGTATCCAAAGGCTAATCTCGGTAGGAATACCTTCTATATGAATAGATTTACTCAACTGAACAAGAACAACAAATACAAAAGCCAGTACAATCCCTACTCCTAACTGCATAGCGATTCCACCACGCTTTTTTGCAGTAGCCAAAGAAAAACCGATAAGCGTAAGAATAAAAGCCGCAAACGGAAAAGCAAACCGCTCCATTCTATTAACTAACAATTCAGGAAGAAAATCAGAATTACGCATCGTCTCTAATGCAATATATTCATCTAGTTCATCTAATGTCATCATATAAGCAAAATACTCTTTACGATAAATATCATCAGGAGTCAATAATAAGGCGGTATCAATTTGAACGTATTGCGTAATTTTTTCAGGAATGAATTGAGGTGCGTCCGAAGTTCTTGGTGAATTTACTAAATAGTCTCTTATAGTTACATTATCCAAACGCCACTTACGTAGACTATCAATATAAACCCCACGCGTAGCCAATAATTTCGATTCTAAACGTCCATTCACAATTTTCTCTAACGAAAACTGATACGCAGTCTGTTCATACTGATTATAACTACTACAATAAAAATATTGATTTTGAGCAATTTTCTTATGAATATCTCTTTCACCATAGGTCATTTGAAGTTTTAAGTATTTATATTCAAAATCCATACGTTTTGCAGTTGCTTTCGGTACTACATACGCATTCAAATAAAAAGTCAATATACTTATTACAATACTCGTAAAAAAATAAGGTAAGTACAACCTATACAAACTAATTCCCGCACTTAACATAGCTACAAACTCCGTATCATTAGCTAATTTAGAAGTAAAATAAATAACGGCTAAAAAAACGCATATTGGAGTCAATAAATTGACAATGAACGGAATAAAATATATGAAATAATCAAAAACAATGGCATGAAGCGTAAGTTTATGCTTACGAAAATCCTCCATCTTCTCAGTTGCATCAATCACAACGGTTATGATAATCAATATCACAACCATAAAAATAAAAGTCCCAATAAATTTCCTAACCAAATACCAATCTAATTTTTTCAAGTTTATTCAAAAATTAAATTGTTTACTTCAAAATGAAAAGGCTCATAAGCCGCTATCGTAATCAAATGTTTTTCATGAAAAAAATATTTCGTGTAGATTTTTTGTTCTTCAAAGAACCATTGTTTTTCTTTATAATGAACAAGTTTGATGTGATTAGCTAAACCAATCCCTTTGAGTTTGAGGATAGCTTCAATGTGAGTCCAAGACCAAAGAAAGCAATTTAATGCATCTTCCTCATGAATAATTTTACTCCAAACAGATGAAGATAGCCGAGACTCAAAAATTCTCCAGTCCGTTTTTCTATCTAGGTATTCAATATCAACTCCCACATCAATTTCCCAACTCCATCCTAAAACTACTTTTCCAATCGATTTACTGTAACTAAAAAAAGGGGGAGTGTTAGGATAATGAATATAAGGCTTTTGATTTTGAATATATTTCAAATCCCCATAATCATAACCCCAAGCCTTTAACATCCTTTGAACCAACACTTTCGATACTAATGATTGATGTTGCTCCTCACAATATTTGTACCTACGTACTTCTTTCTGTAAGTGTGAAGGTAGGCTTTGTATCAAGTGTTCTTTTTCTGAAAAATGATTATCTTTCCACGAAGCTATCCAAATAAATACGTTATTCATGCTTTTTTACTCATGGGAAGATTTTTCTTCTCCAACTATCCATAAATCAAAAGTAGTCCCCTTAGGAACAGAATCATTTTCAACATATTTAGGGTTTTGTTTGAAAATTTCACCCTCCTTATATTTTTTATGCTTTTTTTCATATTTTGTACCTCCAACACTTAACCCTTTGCTGTACAACAAGTTCGTTGCATCATTGATATTTAGACCTACTAAATCAGGAATAGGTACCTTCTCTTCCCCTAATCCCTTACTAACTACAATATCTAATGCCGTCCCCTCTAATACTTTGTCCCCTGGTTTTACCGCTCTGCCCTTATACTGAATACCAATCACCGCATCCTTTGCTTCACCATGTTGATATATCAATCTACCTATTTTTAATTTCCAATTTTCTAACATGTACTTAGCCTGCTGTATATTCACGTCCATAATTTCAGGAATTTTTACCATCGGCGGCGTAGATTGATTTACAATTAAATACACTTTCCTCCCCGGTTTTACTTTTTCAAATGGTAACGGCTCCTGAGCTAGCACAGTCAACGGTGCAAGATTTGCTTGATACTGTGAATCCTGTACCTCATAACCTAAATTAGCTTCATAAAGCATTTTTTTTGCCTCTAATAAATTTTTATTGACTACCTCAGGTACCGTAGTTGATTCTCCGTGCTTCGTAAAAAATGGTAAAAAAACATAAAAGAAAAAAAGCATCAAAAGCAATGTAACTCCAATAAGCGTCACCAACAAAACCCAAAACTCCCGAGATTTAAAATACTCCTTCCACGTTGGAGTAACATTTTTTTCAGTTTCTAAATCCATTTATCAATATATTCCGCAAAGTTAATCCATTTCCCTGAACTTTAAAATGGTCATCTTACCAAATTTTTGTTTGTAGTTTACAAAAAATTGCAATTAGATTCATTTTGGAAGGATTGTATAAAAACCAGGTCATTGAATAATAAGTGAAGCAAATGTACCGAAACGACCGAGTTCACCCAATCACAGGTAATTATCAAATGTGATGAAATAAGCATTTATTAAATAATCTTACCTAATGCGTTTTCCAAATTTTTAATGTCCAAAAGTCCTTTTTATTATGAACAACTAAAATATACATACCCTCTGAAAGAGGTTTCTCGTATTTGAGATGGTCATAGAAAAAACCCTCATCTACTTTCTCACCGTACACATTCCATAAGTTCCAATAATATATATCACTTTTTGGACTCATCTGTACTTCAAAATAATCTGTAAACGGATTTGGATAAACCCTACCGAACTGGGTATTTATTTTTTGGCGCTCAACATATCCTTTTTGTTCTTTAAAAAGATAAACTCCACCTTTTGCGTTACCCACAAAAAAGTAAAGGCTATCTTGAGTAAGTTGTGCAACAAAAGGTACGGCTTGTGTTGTTAGTCTAACTCCAAATAATTCCCCCAAATATACAAAAGTTTGATTTTTTTGGTATTCATATACCTTAATAAAACCACTACTGTTCCCAATCAATAAGTTAGAGGTTCCATTTTTATCGTAATCAAACCAAAAAGGCTTTGCATTGCCTACAATTGGATTCTGCTCATCCGTCACATTTATGTTGCTCCAATTGGATAAAGCACTACTCCATTGTGCAAAATGTGGTCCTCCTATGTTCTCGCAATACGTTATCGTTCCATTCGATACTCCAATCAACAAATCTAAATCATTATCTCCATCAATATCCGCAAAATGAGGAGCACTATTCGCTTGAACTTGGATATTAGCATAGTTAGACGATTGGAATACATATTGAGCCGAGCCATTAAATTGATTCTCTAAAAAGATTATTCTCCCATCGCGATGACCAATAAAAAAATCTGTATCCCCATCTTTATCAATATCTGCTACCGCAGGATGAACATTTTTTAATGTATCCAAAAGCGGTAAATCGTTCCAACCTTGGTAGTTATTCGTTTTTAAAGAAAACACGGGTTGAAGTGTTGTACCAATATTTTCATATAAATTCCACTGTTTTTTAGATTGATATCGGTTATCTTGTAAAATAGTGTGTTGATTTACGAATAAAAGTAAATCCAAATCGCCATCTAAATCTTCGTCAAATAAAACAGGGGAGGAATAACTACCTCCGTCAAGGGCTTGTTCATAAAAAAAATTTTTTTGTAAAAGTTTAAAATGAGGACTTTGGGTGGTACTATGATTAAGATACAACCAACCTGCATCGGAGTGGTTCAAAAAATACAATTCATTACTAGGCATGTTGTAACCATTTGGGGAAAAAATCAGGTCTTTTTGATTGTCTCCATTTACATCTACATGAAACATAGCAGGATAATATTGTAAATCTACCGTAACGTCATAACTTGGGAAAAAAGTATCTTGATAAACCATATAAGCTAAAGCATTTGTTCCTCCATTATAAAGTGCTACCACGTTATTAGGACCTTGGTCGGAGAGTAAGGCATCTATTAAACTATCCCCGTTGAGGGATAAAGCCAAAATAGTACCGCCCACATGTTGGGTCTTTTGGTCAAAATTACAAGGTTGATGAAGATTGACTTTCAAAATGCTATCTGCATTATCAGTAAACCTTCCCCAACAAAATGAACGTATTCTTAAATCTAAAATTTCTGGTTCATTGGAAACATTTCTGTAGAGTTCTACTGTAAATCCTGAGGGGCTCACTGCCAATATATCTATATCTCCATCATTATCTACATCAGTGATGGAAGGTATATCCATGACAGAAAGCGGTGCAAATGTGCCTGGAGAAATCTCTGCTTGTAACGGATTATAAATTAACTCAAAACCAAGTTGCCCTGTTTGTTTTCGTATATTTTTGTAGACCAATATATTATCTGAATTCTGATTACAAGTAAACAAATCAGGTTCATTATCTTGATTGTAATCTACCAGTAAAATCCAGCGAAATAGATTGTCAGGAAAATAAGCAATGTACTCAGGAGCAAAAATAAATTCAGTTGAAAGGACATTTGTGGTATACAAAAAGGTTAATAACTTATGATCAACAGCATCAAAAACAACAAGATCTTGGAAACCATCCTGGTTTAAATCAATATTTTGAAAACGGGGATTATCTAACCCTCCTATCCAAGGAAAATGAAGTTCTAAATTACCATGGTAAACGGGAATATCATTCGTATAAGGCTGAGACATCAAGTTTGTATACCAAAAACTAATCAAAATACCTAAATATTTCAAACATTTCATACTTCAAATAAACCTAAAATTTTTTTAGATGACACAAAAAAAGTGTATAAAAAGTTTATTTAAAAAGAGCGATTGATTGTAATTTATTTTTTAGTAAATTTGCAAGCTAAACGTTTAAAATGCCCTTAATTAGTTCAATTTCTGGGATAAGAGGTACTATAGGAGGAAAGGTATCAGAAAACTTAACACCGATTGACATAGTTAAATTTGCGGCGGCTTATGGTATGTGGATAAAAGACCTATCTAGGAATGGTTCCTCTCAAACAATAATTATAGGTAGAGATGCAAGACCTTCTGGGAAGATAGTCTTTGAGTTAGTTGCTAACACCCTAATTGGTATGGGCTTTAACGTCTTAAATTTAGGGATTACTACGACCCCCACCGTAGAAATGGCAGTACCCTATTATAATGCTTTGGGCGGCATCATCTTAACTGCTTCGCATAATCCCGTAGAATGGAACGCCCTAAAATTACTTAATGCTAAAGGCGAGTTCGTCTCTGCTCAGGAAGGTGAAAAAATCCTTCATTTTTATCACCAAAATTTAGCGCAATTTTCTCAAATCAATCAACTTGGCATGATTTGTGAAGAACCCAATTTCCTTGCAGTACACATTGACAAAATCTTAGAACTACCCTACGTAAAAAAAGATTTCATAGCTACAAAATCCTATAAAATAGCTTTTGATGGCGTAAACTCCTCAGGAGAAATTGCTATCCCTACTCTACTAAAAGCACTCGGTATCCCCGAACATAATATTTTTAACGTTCAAGAAAAAATGGACGGTTGGTTCACTCATAATCCTGAACCCCTCAAACAAAACTTACAAGACCTTTGTAATTTAGTAGAAAAACATCAATGTGATTTAGGTATTGCTGTTGACCCTGACGTGGATAGATTAGTTTTTGTAGATGAAAAGGGAGAGCTATTCGGAGAAGAATATACTTTGGTAGCGGTTGCGGATTACATTTTATCCCAGAAACCTGGTGCTACTGTATCTAATTTATCTTCTTCACGTGCATTAAAAGATTTAACTGAAAGTTACCAACAAAACTACTATACTGCGGCAGTCGGGGAAGTACATGTTGTGGAAAAAATGAAAACGGTAAACGCAGTAATAGGTGGTGAAGGAAACGGAGGTATTATCCTGCCTGACTTACATTATGGTAGAGATGCACTCGTAGGTATCGCTTTATTTTTATCTTACCTTGCCCAATCAAACTTAAAATGCTCTGAACTTCGTAAAAAATATACCCACTATGAAATGGTCAAAGATAAAATAGAACTAACCGCTGACCTTCCTCTAGAACTTATCTTAAAATCTATCGCAGAACACTACAAACATGAAAAAGTAACAACCATTGATGGAGTAAAAATTGATTTTGAACAAGGCTGGGTACATTTACGAAAATCAAATACCGAGCCTATCCTCCGAATTTACTCCGAAGCTAAAACTGAATCTGAAGCTTTTGAATTAGTAAATCAAATAAAATCATTAGTCATGGCAACCTTATGACCAAACAAACCTTCATTTATTTAGACAATGCCGCATCAGGAATGTTAGATGGAAGAGTATTAGAAGCGATGCTTCCTTACCTAACAGAATTTCAAGGAAATCCTTCTTCTATTCATCATCATGGAAGAGTCCTACGTGCCGCAGTAGAGAAAGCCCGTAAAACGGTAGCCGATCTACTAAACTGCTCTCCTTCTGAAATCGTATTTACTTCTGGAGGAACCGAAGCCGATAATTACGCATTAAAATGTGCCGCAAAAGATTATCAAATCAAACAACTCATTTCCTCACCCACCGAACACCACGCCGTCATCCATACCCTTGAACAAATAGCCCACGAAAAGCACATCCCACTGATATGGTTATCCGTAGATAACAAAGGGAACATTAATCTTGACGAATTAGAAAACTACTTAAAAAAGGAACCCCGTTCATTAGTTTCGTTGATGCATGGAAACAATGAAATTGGTACCTTACATCCTATTGAAACCATCAGTAATTTAGTAAAAACTTACGGTGGTATATATCACTCTGATACAGTGCAAACCATGGGGCACTTCCGTTTCAATACCCAAAATTTGAATATTGATTTTATGGTAGGCTCCGCTCATAAATTTTATGGTCCGAAAGGAATAGGTTTCCTATACCGAAAAGCAGATAAAACCCTTTCCCCTCTGATTTGTGGTGGCTCCCAAGAACGTAATCAACGAGCAGGCACCGAAAACGTCGCAGGAATTATCGGTTTAGCTAAAGCATTAGAACTGTGTTATAGAGAATATAATAACTACCACCAACATCTGTGGAACCTAAAAAATACCTTCAAACAAGAGCTCCAAAAAGTAGTACCCCATGTAATTTTTAATGGAGAAACCTCTGAATCTTACTCCCTACCCACTATTCTCAATGTAACCTTTCCCTTTGAACAAGATAAAATGATTCTATTAAATCTGGATATGCATGGAGTTTCTGCCTCCGGTGGCTCTGCTTGTACCTCAGGCTCCAATAAAGGCTCTCATGTATTGCAAGCAATTGGTGTAAAACCTAATCATATTGCGAATTCGATTCGCTTTTCGTTCGGTGTCCAAAATACGCTCGATGATATTCATAAAACTATTCAAATAATCAATGAAATTTTGGAACTACAAAATGCATAACGCTAATCTATTAAAAACCATTTTCTTTGCTCTATTATTCAATTTTTATTGCGGTTTGGCTCAAACCCTAGAAGACGAAAAATGGACTTACAATAAAATTTTGCCCTTTAGCTTTGAAGAAGAAGCTATTGAAGTTCTGAAATATTATCCTGAATTAAAAGCAACTTACATACGCTTTCAATATAAAAGGCTACCCGATGCTATTATGCAAGTACAACCTACTTGGTGGTCTTTAATCTTTAAAAAGAAAGAAAATAGAAAATACAAAATTTTTATCAATATTCTACCCAGTATTGATGCACCATTAGAGAGTTTCCCCAAAAACGTAATTAAAGGGATTTTTGCCCATGAATATGCCCATATTGTTTACTATCAACAAAATTCTAATATTCGATTGATTTTAGACTTCATTCGTTACCCTATCAATTGTCCCTTCAAAAAAGAATTTGAAAGAAATGCAGACATTATCGCTATACAACATGGCTTAGGAGTATACTTAAAAGAAGCATGGCAATATACAGGATTTGATGCTAATCTATCGGATGTCATGAAAGCTAAAAAAAGATTCTATTATTTAAGCCCTCTTGAAATACAAAAATTGATGTCTCAATATTCAAAGAAACAATGAGTGTACGAATAGAGCCCGTTAACCGTTTTAATTGGGAAGCTTGTGCCGCTTTAAAACCCTCAAATGAACAACTTCAATTTATACCTTCTAATCTTTATACTATTGCCCAATCTAAATACGAAAATTTAGATTTGTATGCCCTTTATTTGGATAATTTCCCCATCGGAATGGGTGCTATTGGCGTCTTCTCAAAAGTACATTGGATTTCCCGTATCATGATTGACCATAAATATCAAAACCTAGGCTATGGTAGCACTTTCTTAAAACTTCTTCTAGAAATCATTTCTAACGATAGGCTTGCTCATGAAATTAGAACTGCCATCCACCCCCAAAATCTAAACGCTCAAAAACTGTTTAAAAACTACGGCTTTAAATTACTCGGTGAAATGGAAGACGGAGAACTCATTTTCCATAAACGGATATAATAAATTGTAAAACTTATTTTCCATAGAACTCCGTACCTTGTTCTACGAAGCATATTTTGTTACCAAAAGGATCTATTAAATAAAAACTTCTTTCGCCCCATGGCATTTTTTGAATTTGAGGGCTTATCACCAAAGGACTTTGATTTTTCACTCTCTCATAAGTTTCGTATATATCTGATGTCGTAATATAAATGTGTTCAGGATTAGAGGAAACCCGATACCCATCTCCATCCGCAATACTATCATAACAAACTAAAACCACAGACCCCAACATAAAATAGTATCTCCCATCACTTACTTTTTTTGCGGTAATTCCAAAAATAGGTTCATAAAAAGCAAGCGCTTCTTGAATGGGATGACAAGGTAATACTACTCTAAATACCTGAAATTCAACCATAACACTAATTTATTTTTATTTTATCACTAACTACAAAAGCGGCTGGAAACTTCTTCATTAAAACATACACCTTCTGTTCCGCTTCAAACTTCGTAAGAAAATCCCCTACTCTCAACTTATAGTAAGGTCTATCATATACCTGATAAATTTTTAAATCCGTATCTAACTCTGAAAATTCTATACGAGCTTTCCTTATAACATCTTGGTTAGTCGTTGATACAATCTGTATTCTAAAACCATCCTGCTCCTTTTGTTTTACTATCCAATTTTGATGTAACCTCTTTAACTCCTCTATTTTAGGTGAATTTGTGATTTCTACGGGTACTTTACTATAAATAATATGCCTAGGCTGTTGATTTATATTATCGTTACGAATGGGAATAACGGAAATAGGATTTACAAAATCGTACCTTATACGATAATTTTGTGGTGATTCAAAACTCGGCTGTGCAAAAAGGTAAAAACTACACAAAGCCCAAAACCCAATCATCCTACTTACCTTTAACATCACTCAAAAACAATTAAAACCTGATTTTTTTCCACTGCACTACCCTCCTCAACTTTGATTTGAGCTATTTTCACGTCAGTGGGAGCTTTCAGAATATTTTCCATTTTCATAGCCTCCAAAGTAAGTAATGAATCTCCCTTTGAAAGGATTTCTCCTTCTTTTACCATAATTTTTTTTATAAGCCCTGGCATCGGCGATTTTAAATCTTTGATTTTCCTCTGACTCTGATTACTCAATCCCATGGATTGTAGCAGTACGTCTAACTCGGATTGATATTTAGCAAAAACCGTCTTTCCATTGATACGCCACTCCGCTGTTTTCTCTTCTAAGTTTTTTGCTATCAATTTCAAAGAAATTGATTGATTATGATACAACAAATGCCAGTGATTCTCTTCTATTTGCTCGATAGATAAATCCTTCTTTATAGCTTGCAAATCTTGAATGTAAAATTCTTGATCTTCTATGATTACCTTCATATACTACCAAATTAAAGCGGCTGAACCCCACGTAAACCCTGAACCAAATGTAGCTACAATAACCTTATCCCCTTGCTTCATAAAGCCCTCACTTAATGCTTCATGCATACAAATGGGTACTGTTGCCGCTGTCGTATTACCATATTTATGAATATTTATAAAAAACTTACTCATAGGCTGATTTAATTGCTTAGCTATTGCCTCTATAATCCGTGCATTGGCTTGATGTATCAAAAATACGTTTACCTCCTCAGGGGACCAGTTCTGATGCTTACAAGCCTCCCAGATAGCTTCTGTCATGCGCGTTACAGCGTGCTTAAACACTTCCCTACCGTTCATATAAGGATATAAACCTTTCATATCCGAACTAACTTTGGGTCTTCGTTTGGTAGTAGGTTCAGGTACCCATAAACTTTCAGCGTACTTACCTTGCGTATAGAGATGAGTAGATAAAATCCCTACTGGTTCTTCTGTAGCCTCTACCACTGCGGCTCCCGCTCCATCCCCAAATAACACGCCTACCGTCCTTCCTTCATTACTGAAATCAATTGTAGTGGATTGAACCTCAGCTCCCACTAATAATATCTTTTGGTAACGCCCAAATTTAATGTACATCTCCGCAATAGACATCGCATACAAAAAACCCGAACATTGCATTCTGACGTCCAACATGGGCACAGTACTTTCGGGGCTTATTTTAGCTTGTAAAAAACATCCTGAACCAGGAAAATAAGCATCAGGGCTCAACGTTGCGAAAATACATAAGTCCATCTCATCAAAAGTGTATCCCGCATTTTGGAGTGCCATCTGAACAGCAGGAACCGCTAAATCCGAAGGTCCTTCTTCTTTCGTCTCCCAATCTATAAAATGCCTTTCTTTGATACCCGAGCGCTCCGTTATCCATTCATCGGAAGTGTCATATATCTTTTCTAAATCCAAATTAGTTACAACCTTCGGTGGAACATAAAATCCAGTGCCTGTAATACGCGCGTACTTCATTATTCCTAAGTTTATTGCAAAAATAAAAAAATTTTTACTTTTCAAATAACTAAAATTGTAACTGCATGATAGCCTTCTCTAACTGTTCCACAATAACTTGAACTGTATTTCTTTCTATGGTTCCTACACTAATTCTATACCAATCCGATTGAGGGTCGTCTCCAAAAGCATAAAATGGAACTATGGCTACTTTCGCTTCTTGAAGGAGATAATCATGAACGTCTGCCGCAGCCCGCAAAATTTTGCCGTCAGGTGTTTTTGCTCCTTGCAAACCAAATTTTACCGTTAAATAAAGCCCCGCCTGCGGCTCTATCGCTTCCACATCATAACCTTTCGCTTTTATTGATTGTATTCCTTGATAAATCCCCTCCAACCGAATTAACAATTCTTTTTTTAGGTTACTTATAAAGTTTAAAGGTCTTTGTATATCCTGAAAATATTGTGCCGTAGCAAATTGCTCAGGTTTGGGAGCCCAAGCTCCTATATGCGAAAGCAACGATTTCATTTTCTGAATAACCTTTCTAGGTCCTATACTCCAGCCTACACGCACTCCCGTCGCCGCAAGCGATTTGGAAATCCCATCTACGTAAATCGTATAAGGTCGCATCTCAGGATACAAGGTCACAGGATCAAAATGTCTATAATTCCCGTATGTTAAAGTCCAATAAATTTGGTCGTACATAACATACAAAGGCTTTTGTTCAGAGCTTCTTTTACTATTTTCTTCTAATACCAATTCACAAATTCCTTTTAATTGCTTTTCACTAAAAACAGTACCAGTCGGATTTAATGGAGAACATAAAGCAAGTAAAGTAGCTTCCTGAACATACGGCGCTATCAAAGAAGCATTCGGCATAAAATAGTCTTCAGCCATCGTTCTTAACATCACAGGCTTACCCCTCAAAATATGAGTATAATGATTATTATTCCACGATGGAACAGGAAAAATCACTTTATCCCCCTCGTCAATCAGAGCCATAAATATAGTAAAAATAAGCGGTCTTGCTCCGCCAGCCACTAAAATTTCATCAACTTCATACTCTAAACCCAACGTTCCCTTTAAAAATTTTTGTATAGCCTCTCTTAAAATCAATAAACCATCAGCTTCAGGATAATTAGTTTCATGAGCCTGATAAGCCTGAATAATAGCATTTTCTAACTCTGAAGGAATAGGAAATAGGTTAGAATCAAAATCTCCAATAGTCAGATTATGAATTTTTTCACCTTGCCTAATTTTTTCTTTAATAATACCCGCCAATTTGATAATCTCAGACCCAATTAAGGTTTCAGCCATTTGAGAAACTTTCATAAAACCGTTTTATCTAATAAGTTCGCAAAAATAATCACAAAGATTTACTTCTACTAATGATATCCACCAAAGACATCATTCCATGTCTAATAGAAAAAATAGCTTAATAGAAATTCCTACCAATTGAACGAAATAACGAATTTTTTTGTAATTTTGCCATAAAAGTTAAGAGATGATAGTCAATACAGCACCAGTAAAGCCTTATCAATCTATAAATAAGATACGCGTAGTGACAGCAGCATCTTTATTTGATGGTCATGATGCAAGTATCAATATCATGCGAAGAATCCTACAAAGTTCAGGAGCGGAAGTTATTCATTTAGGGCATAATCGTTCGGTTGCTGAAATTGTAGACTGTGCTATCCAAGAGGACGCACAAGCCATTGCAGTTACTTCCTACCAAGGGGGACATATGGAGTATTTAAAATACATGTATGACTTACTCCAAGAAAAAGGTGCAGGGCATATCAAAATTTTTGCTGGCGGTGGCGGTACTATCCTTCCCTCCGAAATCCAAGAACTTCAAGCCTACGGAATTACCCGAATTTACCATCCAGATGATGGTAGAGCTATGGGATTACAAGGCATGATTAACGACCTACTCCAAAAATCTGATTTTAAAACGGTTACTTCCCTAAATGGAGAACTACAAAAGTTAAATGTTCATAACCATTTAGCTATTGCAAGGCTACTAACCCTCATTGAAAATCCTAATGAAAATACTCATAACCTTCTTCAAACCCTTGAAAAACAAATTAAAACACATAATAAAACAATCCCTGTACTAGGTATTACAGGCACAGGAGGTGCCGGTAAATCCTCTCTAACCGACGAACTCGTCAGACGTTATTTGAGATACTACCCCGATAAAACTCTTGCTATTATATCTATTGACCCCACCAAAAAAAAGACCGGCGGCGCTTTACTCGGCGATAGAATCCGTATGAACGCTATTCACCACCCCAACGTTTACATGCGTTCCTTTGCTACTCGTGAAGCCAATTTATCCGTTAACCGCCATATTCATGATGCAATTAAAGTATTGAAAGCCGCTGATTTTGATATGATTATCGTTGAATCCGCTGGTATTGGGCAATCCGACTCCCAAATTACCGAATTCGCTGACGTATCTATGTACGTAATGACCCCCGAGTTCGGTGCCGCTACCCAACTCGAAAAAATTGATATGCTCGATTTTGCCGATATCGTGGCTATCAATAAATTTGATAAAAAAGGTGCCCTAGACGCTCTTCGTGACGTAAAAAAACAATATCAAAGAAACCATCAACTCTTCTCAACTCCCGTAGAACAAATGCCCGTCTTTGGTACTATTGCCTCCCAATTTAACGACCCCGGCGTCAACGTTCTATTCGCCAACCTCATAAAAACTATCAACGCAAAACTCAACGTCCATTTTCCTTTAACCCAAGAAATAGAAAATACCCTATCCGAAAAAGTTTATATTATTCCTCCCCATAGAACACGTTACCTCGCCGAAATTGCAGAAGAATCCGAACGTTACAATGCCTTTGTAAAACAACAATCTGAACTTGCTACCCAAGCCTACCAACTCTACGGCACTATCCAGTACCTTAAACAAAATTCCATTGACCCCAGCCTCATCGAAAAAATACAAAAAGAATATGATGAAGTTTACGGTAAACTAACCCAAGAATCCCGTAAATTACTAGAAACATGGGAAGAAAGAAAAGCACGTTTCACAAAACCTGAATATTCTTATTTTGTACGCGGCAAAGAAATTAAAGTAAAGAACTTTACCGAGTCTTTATCCCATCTTCAAATTCCTAAAATAGCCGTACCTAAATTTAAGGATTGGGGCGATATCTTACGATGGAACTACCAAGAAAATTTCCCAGGTGAATTTCCTTATGCGGCAGGTGTTTATCCTTACAAACGTACTAACGAAGACCCTACGCGTATGTTCGCAGGTGAGGGAGGACCTGAAAGAACTAACAAGCGTTTCCATTATGTCTCTTTGGGAATGCCTGCCAAACGTCTAAGTACCGCTTTTGATTCTGTAACTTTATACGGCGAAAACCCCGACTTTAGACCCGATATCTACGGAAAAATCGGTAACTCAGGCGTCTCTATTGCTTGCCTTGACGATGCTAAAAAACTATACTCCGGTTTTGATTTATGCGACCCCGTCACCTCCGTCTCCATGACCATCAATGGTCCCGCCCCCATGTTACTTGCTTACTTCATGAACACAGCCATCGACCAACTATGTGAAAAACATATCAAACAAAATGGCCTAGAAGAACAAGTCAATAAAAAAATTGCAGAAATCTACCTTGAAAAATGGTCTAATCTCGAAGATGAAAAGAAACTATACCAGGCTACCTGGGAACATAATCAAATGAAATTGAAAGTAGAAGATAATCCCTTACAAGTAAATTATGTTGAATGGAGAAACTTACAAATTCCTCAATTTATTTATGATTTACTGCCCCACTATCACGGAGAACTCCCCGAAGGAAATAATGGGCTAGGTTTACTTTTGTTAGGCGTAACCGGTGACCAAGTACTTCCGCTGGAAGTTTACCAAAAAATTAAAGCAGAAGCCATTAGTGTGGTTCGGGGTACCGTTCAAGCGGATATCCTCAAAGAAGACCAAGCCCAAAATACTTGTATCTTCTCTACCGAATTTGCTCTCAAAATGATGGGAGATATCCAAGAATATTTCATTCACAATAAAGTAAGAAATTTTTATTCCGTTTCTATTTCAGGGTACCATATTGCAGAAGCAGGTGCCAATCCCATTACGCAATTAGCCCTAACCCTTTCTAATGGTTTTACTTTTGTAGAATACTATCTTGCTCGTGGCATGCATATAGATGACTTCGCTCCTAACTTGTCCTTTTTCTTTTCTAACGGTATGGACCCCGAGTACTCTGTGATTGGTCGTGTAGCAAGAAGAATTTGGGCTAAAGCTATGAAAAATAAATACGGCGGCAACGAACGTTCTCAAATGTTAAAATATCATATTCAAACTTCTGGTCGTTCTTTACACGCCCAAGAAATTGATTTTAATGATATTCGTACTACCCTGCAAGCTCTTTACGCTATCTACGATAATTGTAACTCCTTGCATACCAACGCCTACGATGAAGCAATTACTACCCCCACCGAAGAATCCGTCCGCAGGGCTATGGCTATCCAATTGATTATCAACCGTGAACTTGGGCTCGCTAAAAACGAAAACCCTTTACAAGGTTCTTTTATCATCGAAGAACTTACCGATTTAGTGGAAGAAGCCGTACTCATGGAATTTAAACGTATCTCCGAACGTGGTGGCGTTCTCGGCGCTATGGAAACTATGTACCAACGTAACAAAATCCAAGAAGAATCCCTCTACTACGAAACTTTAAAACATACAGGAGAATATCCTATTATCGGTGTGAATACCTTCTTAAGTAAAAATGGCTCTCCCACCATCATTCCCGCAGAAGTAATTCGTTCCACTGAACAAGAAAAATTACAACAAATCCAAAATATTCAAAGGCTTCATAAGGTCATGAAAGTTGAATCCAAAGTTGCACTTCAAAAATTACAAGAAGTAGCTTTGAGAAATGGCAATATCTTTGAAGCATTGATGGAAACCACAAAAGTTTGTTCGTTAGGACAAATTTCTAAAGCCCTTTATGAAGTTGGAGGACAATACCGAAGAAATATGTAAGCATTCTCTAAAATAAAAATGGATAAAAGCACCCGCCTCAAGTACCAGCTCATTTTCTAAATAGAAAAATTATTCATTGAAAATTCTAAATATACGTATCCTGATTAATTCATTATACTTTGTTATCTAAAACATGCAGGATATCAAGCCAATAGGGTCGGTAATATCTGAAGACCAATGTATTTATTATTGATTTTTATATAAAAATCAACATTAAACAATCTGTCCCAATCATCAGGGGCAGGTTCTATTTTTACCCCTAGTATTTTTTGTAATTGACCATAAATGGTTTGAATTTCTGTTACATAACCTTCGTAAGTGCGGTCAATAACTAATTGCATCATATAGTCAATACAATCTTGCTCCGTTATTTCAGCTACTTCGGCTTGAATTACTTCTGTGATTTTGATGTAAAGTCTTTTGCCAAGTTCAATAATATGTTCTTTTGGCTTCACATTTTTGAAATAATATTCTCTCCATTCTTCAATATTTTTAGGAGCACATTTTCCAATGCCCTGTGAAAAATGTATTCCATTCTTCTGCTAACATTTTAGATAGTTCCTTTTGTTCTTTCGTAGGTTTGGGGCTATCACCTAATTTTTTGAAAATAAGTATGAATTCATAATCTAATTTAATAATTCCATTTCTTGGGTATGGATAAGAACCCATCTGAACACCTCCGCCAGTAGTATTAGAAGTGGTAACTTTTTGCCAGATAATGGCACCCATATAATCAAAACCCAGTGTCTCACAAAATTTGATGATTTCTTCTCGAATAGGAATGACTTTATACCGCCCGTAATAAACAGAGCGAGCAAATTGGTCGCCAATATTTACACATAATCTGCAACCTTTGTGAAGAACCCTATAACATTCTTTCCATACTAAATTCAAATTGTTGATATACGTTTCATAATTGTCGTGAAAACCAATTTGCTTGTATGAGCCATAATCTTTGAGTTGCCAGTAAGGGGGGGAGGTAATTATCAAATGAACTGAACTATCGGGTAATTCAATCATTTGTCTGCTATCACCCAATATTATTTTGTGATACGTTTTCATTCTTTCATTAACAAAATTACAAAATTCCACTGTCAATCAAATATAGGTTGATAGTTTTTATTTCCTAACATTACCGCTAACGTTTTCGGGCTTTGCGTTCGGGTGGGTTTCGGAGCACAAAACTGTCAACCAGTACCGAACTTAAATAGAAGCACAAAGCTCCAAGTTTGCACGTCACCTTGCCTGACGCAAAACCCGTGTTAAAGGCAGCCATTCTTCTCTGTTCGTTATTTTATCCTGTCGATTTAAACACTTGTCTTACGTTTTAGAGTTTCAATGTCAAGAACTTGGTTGTATTCCTTTTTGTGAATTTTTTTGCTTGTGATATCAATTTTAACTGTCGAAATAAACTCCTTAAAATCGGAATTCATTGTCAGTTTATTGATTGTCTCCCAGTCAAGTGCTTCACGATATTTTGCAGGAAAAATAATTTCTGATGAATGTGGGTCGTCAAGATTAAGTTTGATTACTCCAATACCAAATGATGTTGAAAGTCGAGATAGTTCGCTTCTAAATTCTTCTTCTTCGGAAACTTCGGCAGCAACCAAATAACTTTCGTTTGCCCAAGATGAGTTTGAAACTGTCTGAAAAAAACTCTCTCTTAAATTCCCAAAACTTAATTCTCGCTTTAGTTCAAATGATAATAGTCGAATTGAAATGTTTCCAATAGAAGAACTTAATTCATAAACTTCTTGCTTCCAATCTTCAAACGGAAAGTAGCAACCAACGATGTCAGGATGCACCCATTCACCAAATTCTTTTTTTGAAGACTGTGAATGGTTAATTGTCTTGGTGTAGCAACGCAAATGGTAATAAGCGTAATATGTCAAATATGGGTGAAGGTCTTTCTCTAAAAAGTCAAACCGTTTTTTCTTAACTACTGTCGGCTCTTTTGAAATTGCAGAGTCAGAAAGATCAAGTTGGCTTGCTTGTGATTTTAAGTAAAATTTTTTCGGTCTGGTATCTGTCTGAGCAAATGGGGAATTTGGATTATCCTTTGCGTTAACATAAATCTGTGCGCCAAGTGTCGCCCAAGGAGTTTTGCCTTCGCTGTTAAGTTGCTTGTCATAACCTTTTTCTGTCGCCAAAGTCCAAATTTCGTTGGCGGTCAG
>CALLNY010000013.1 GCA_938005475.1 uncultured Bacteroidia bacterium
TCTTCCAAACCTCTTTGTATGAGTTCGGATACTCTTTGGTCGTCTTCTATTATTAATATTTTCATCTATGCAAAGTTACATTTTCAATCTTAATGATCATTATGTGCGTTGGCAAAATTGGCTCTTTTGGTTTTGCGAAGGGGTGGTTTGCGTTGTGGGCAAAACCAAATGTGCCAATATGGGGTAGGCTAAAATTATTTTTTAAAATGTGCGGTGGGAAAATTTTTAAATCCTGTAAGTCGGCTTGAGTGTTGGCAAAATCAAGTCGGTTTGTGTCAAGTTATAGCGAAATTGTCTCCCGAGTTTTGGTCATCTGTTGGTGGTCGTGTCGGTCGTCCTAAGGGTAGGTGCTAACGGTTTGCGGCTATGCGAAGTTGTCCGAAGCATAGCGAAGGGCAATTTGGGAGAGGGCGGTACTCCGCCCGAATCGCATAGCCGCTGTTATATGAAGTGTCGCCATTTTTTTATTCAATCTCTCCTTCACATAATACAATTGTTCCATCTTTGCCAGAATACATTCTTTTATTATCAGAGTTAAATTCATACTTTACATCCAGAGACAGTGATTCTATGGATAATATTTTGTAATGTTTACATTTATAAATATGGTTATTTTCTTTTTCTCCGGAAACATAAATTTCAAAAGATAATATAAAATGAGGTGCATCATATATTACTTTAAATTCATCTGATGGCGAAAAATAAAAACTTCTTTGTGTGGTTCCTATATTCTCTATATTGTAAGTTTTACATTCTAAATAATATGGGTTGTTATTAAACCAAAACAATACATCTGGGTAGCCCATTGCTTTTTTATTACCTTTTGTACCTACTGGAATATCCGCATTTAATCCTAACGAATTTAATGCATTTCTAACATAAGGTTCTATATCATTTCCCACTTCATTAGGTCTTGGTCTTAAAATACCTGTTTTATTTATTTCCTTTCCTGCACTTAATGCTGATTGCTTTAATAATTCTAATACTTTTTGATGGTCTGAGTTTTTTAAATTAAAAGAGATTACTTTTTTGCCTGTCATCGCTTCTATAACAAGGTTAAAAGGAATATCTTTTAATGGTTTTAACATTTGTTTTATTAAATTCTCAAGTTTTTTTATGTATTCATTATTATCCATATTTATTTCACCTTTTTAAAAATTAAAATATTTTCTTTCTTCATCACATTATATAATCCAAAGATTATTTTATTTATATTTTTTTCTAGCTTAAAACCAAGACCTTCCATAAATTTAATAGTAAGCTCCACTGTTTTTACTTCCTGCCCTTGATAAGTTGCATTTCCTATAACAATAACAGCATATTTATTTGTTTTGAGTACTCTATATATTTCTTTGTATGATTTTTTCATATCGTCGTTATAAAGTTCTATTTTATTTTTTCCATTTCCCCTAACTCCAATAAAATCATCTCTCATTTTCAACACATCATAACTTAAATCTTTAAGTGAATGTATATCATTTTGTACATAATCAAGAGCTATCGAATAAGGTGGGGATGTAATTATTCCATCTACTGAATTATCTGGTAATTTTACATTTCGTGAATCACCAATTTCAATTTTGACATCCCCTAATTTTAAATTTAATTTTTCTTTTATCTCTACATAATCCTCTATAGATAAAATCATTAAATCAACATTTTTAATAAATGAATTGACAAAATCTCGATTCCTTCTAGAATTATCACTTACAGCTAATAATCTCGCTAACATATAAAAATTTTTTACTCTTTCATCTTTTGATAATATATTTAGGAGATTATAGTAATTTTCATTTGTTTGAAATAGATTGGGTGTGATATTTGCTAAAATTTCACTTTTTAGTTTTTTTATCTCATCTATAACATATATTGATTCTGTTTTAACCTTTCCTTGAATAACACAAAGTGGGGAAATATCTATCCCAATAAAATTTATTCCTAATAATTGAGCTTCAAGTGCTGTAGTACCGCTCCCAGAAAATGGTTCAAAAACTGTTTCTCCTTCTTTTAACCCAATTATATTTAATAGAGCTCTAATCATCTGAGGATGAAATTTCCCCTTATATGGGTAAATCCAGTGAGTCAAATATTGATTTACAGAACGAGTTTGGTTTCTCTGAATGATTTGGAAATAGTCTGTAAATTGTCCACCAACAGTTTTGTAAAATGCCCCTTTTCTCTTTATTAACTCTTTCTGTTCATTTGATTTATTTAATATTTTAAATTCTCTTAATCCATTTGTTACCTCAAATTCTACATTCAAAGCCTTTAGTTCTAATTCTGCTAAAGACAATTCATAAATAAATTGAACATTATCTAATAGAACCAGATCTTTTGAGTCAGAATTATTACCTGTTTCATATGCCCAAAATTGGTTTTCTGCCCTTTCTATCATTGTTTCACCTTTGGTTTTTAATCTTTTTATTTCCATTATAGTTAATCTCCTTTTAAAATTGATGGCGACATTTCATATAACTCTTAAATATGCGAAAGTTTTGTAGTACTTTCCGTATTGTTTTGACAATTTAGCCGTAAAAAAACTACTACAAACTTATACATTATTTTTTCAAATTTAGACTATCAAAAGGGCTTTTTATGTTCTCCAACGTACG
>CALLNY010000014.1 GCA_938005475.1 uncultured Bacteroidia bacterium
AAAAAAGCACATACAGTAAAAAATCTTATGATAGTAGATAAGCATAGACAAGTAATTTACCTATCTAGTACAGTTGAGGGAAGGATACATGATAAAAGATTATTAGAGGAAATACACAGTAATAAACGCATAAAATTGCGGGGGGATTTAGGTTTTTATGGTTATCAACACCCTTTTATTACGGTACAAACGCCTCAAAAAAAGCCAAAAGGAAAATCATTAACAGAAGAACAAAAGCGTGAAAATCAAAAGTATAATGCCTTACAAGTAAAAATTGAACATGTTTTTGCCGATTTAAAAATTATTAGAATCATTAAAGATAGAATTCGTAATTATAAATTCGGTTTTAAACATTTTGTAATTTTTTTATTGATCAACTCCACAATTTTAAATTATCTGTAAATCATTTCGTTTTATAGTTGTTCATAAACTCTATTATTTTTAAATGAAATTTGGTAGTTTAGGTATTTATCTCTATATTTGTGAAAAATTTATGAGACCACTATTTGTTTTATTTTTTTTAGTGATTTACAATAGCAACTTATTTTCGCAAAATCAAAACAAAGAAGGTTACATTCTACCCAAAATCAAACCACAAATAGAAGTATTGAAACATGAAGTAACTCCTGGCAACCTGTCTATTCATTATAGTATCAATTTTTCTGGAATGGTAGAATTAAGAATTTTTAATCAGACCAACAAAATCGTTTACCGAGACCAATATATTGTAGACAAAATAGAGAAAGGTAAACCTTTAACTATTAAAGTAAGCACTAAAAAACTACAAGCAGGCAAATATACTTATGCTCTATTCTACAAAAACAAGGATGTGAAGAGTTCTTTTATAATAGCTAACTGAATTTCTATGGTATATTCCATGACAGGTTATGGAAGCGCCTTGCTTGAAAATGATAATTTTTCCGTTTTTGTAGAAATTAAATCATTGAACAATAAAAACCAAGATATATTTCTAAAATTACCGAAATATTACTCCGAAGAAGAACTCAAAATTCGTAACCTTTTAACCACCCACCTAATTAAAGGTAAAATTTCTGCTACTCTAAAAGTTATCAATAAACAACCTTCCTGTGAGCTATCTTCTATTATTAACAAAGATTTTATTAAAGCAACCTTTAAAGAACTTAATACTTTACAGGAAGAATTGAACTTAAAATCGGAGTTATCTTTGGCTTCTTTGCTTAATCTACCGAATGCCTTTTTAGAACATGAACAAAAAGTAAGTGAAGAAGAGTGGGAAATTACTGAAAGAGTACTACTTTTAGCCATTGAAAACTTGAAAATCTCTCGTTTAAATGAAGGAAAAGTATTACAAGAAGATATTTTAAATCAACTAAAAATTATAGAAAATTTACTTCCCCAAATTCAAAATTATGAAACAATACGTATTGAAAACATTAAAATTAAATTGAAGAATGCTTTCAAAGAGATGAGTGTAGAATGGAATATTCCACCTGAGCGTTTTGAACAAGAGCTTTTCTTTTATTTAGAAAAACTTGATATTAATGAAGAAAAAATTCGGCTTAGTTCGCATATTCAATACTTTAAGGAAACTATTGAAAAAGAGGAAATTGTAGGTAAAAAATTACAATTTATTGCGCAGGAAATGGGGCGTGAAATCAATACAATCGGCTCCAAAGCTAATGAATTTAATATTCAAAAAATTGTCGTAGAAATGAAGGATGCGCTAGAAAAAATTAAAGAGCAAGTTAATAATATTTTGTAAATGAGTGAATTACGATATAACCCTTTTTTAGATACTTATACCATCGTAGCCTCAAATCGCCAAAAAAGACCTCATCTTCCCAAAGACTATTGTCCATTTTGCCCCCAGTATGGTCAAGTTCCTTATTATGACGTTATGGCTTATCCTAATGATTTTCCTGCTTTATCTACCAATCCCGAAGTAGTATTCTCTGAAAATTCCTTTTTTATAAAAAAAGAAGCCTATGGAGCTTGCGAAGTTATTTTATATTCCCCTGAACATGAAAAACGTTTTTCACAACTTTCTGTAAATCAAATTCTTAAAATATGTAGATTATGGAAAGAGCGTTTTTTATTTTACAAAGAAGACCCTAAAATTAAATATATCTTCCCTTTTGAGAACAATGGAGAAGAAGTTGGTGTAACAATTCAGCACCCGCATGGGCAATTATACGCTTATTCTTGGATTCCCGCTAAAATTCGCACAGAATTAGATAATTGTATCAAGTTTTATAAGCTTTCTCAAAAACCCCTGATACTCACATGGATTGAAAAAGAAAAAGAAGAAAATACGAGAATAATCTACGAAAATGAAGATTTTATTGCTTTAATTCCTTTTTTTACGGACTATCCTTATGGCGTGCAGATTGTAGATAAAAACCTAACCCCAAATATTGGAGATATGACTGATAATCAATTACTAAATTTAGCTTTAACTCTTAAACATATTACTATGGTGTTTGACAGAATTTTTGATAGACCTTTTCCATACATGTTATGTGTACATCAAACACCTGTAAATGATGAATTTTATGCAGATGCTTCAAAATATTATAGTTTTCATATAGAATTTTATCCTCCTTTACGTGAAAAAGATAAAATTAAGTGGTATGCTTCCTCTGAAATGGGAGCTGGTGCCGCAACCAATACTCAAAAAGTAGAAGATACAGCTAAAATCTTAAAAAATATTCTCAAAAATGATATTCTAATAAACCCCAAAAATGACACGTTATGACTATATTATTGTAGGCGGTGGTATTAGTGGCTTAAGTGTAGCTTATAATTTAAAGAAAAAACAAAAAAATTTCATTTTATTAGAAAAATCTAACCGATTAGGCGGTGTTATACAGTCCGAAAAAATAGATGGTTTTCAAATTGAAAAAGGGGCTAATACTGTACTTATCCGCAATCAAGAAACTTTTCTTATTTTTAAAGATATAGGTATTTTAGAAAAATTAAAATTACCTAATTCATCCGCTAAAAAACGATATATCCTTAACAATCAAAAACTTATACCTTTACCTACAGGTCCTTTCTCCACTTTTTTTCATCCTATCACTCCATTAAGCAGACTAATAAAATGGTCTTTTAAGGATTATTTCTCTCAACCTATTCAAGCGGATGTAACTATTAAAAACTTCTTTACTAATAGATTTGATTTTTTTTTCTATGAGAATTTAATTTTTCCGATGGTATCCGGAATTTACGCAGGAAATCCTGATATAATGAGTCTAGAATATAATTTTCCTAAAATTTTTCAATATGTTAAAGAATATGGAAGTATTATTAAAGGTTTTCAGAAAAGTCCTCGAAATCATATTCCTGATGAAGCCAAACCCTATTGGAACAAAATGTTTTCCTTTGATGATGGTCTTGAAACAATCATTCAACATCTAGAAATTAATTTGAAAGGTTTAATACAAAAAAATCAATCTGTTAAACAGATAGAACCTTACGAAGGATATTGGAAGGTATTTACAGAAAATCAAATTTTAGAGACTTATCAGTTGATATTAAGTGTTCCTGCCCCTACAACTGCCCTATTTTTGAAAGGTATAGAAGATGAATTATCACAACAACTTATTGGTATTCAATATGTTCCTTTAATAGTTTTACACTTCACTTTTCCTACTGCAATATGGAAAAGACCTCTCAATGGTTTTGGTTTTTTACGTTCAGAAAAAGAAAATACTAGCATTTTGGGCTGTATATTTAACAGCAGAATTTTTGATCATGTGGCGCCCAAGGGTTACGAACTCATTACCGTTATGATTGGTGGTGCTACGCAACCAGATTTAGTAAACGAAAAGATTGAAAAGTTAGTATATAAAATTCAAAAAGAAATTAAAATTATATTAAATCTGCAAAAAAAACCAGATTTACTTCATTCACAAAAATGGGAGATGGCTATTCCTGAATATACTATGCTTCATCACAATTTAGAAAAGTCCTTACTAAAATTTTACAAAAGATTTTCTAATATAAAAATTTTAAGTAATTTTTGGGGGGGAATCGGTGTCCCCGATTGTATTCAAAAAGGATTATCCGTATGATTTCATTTATTCACAAATAAAGCTATAAGGAGAACCAAACCAAAGGAAAAGTTTTACACAGTATTAAACGTTTAGATTTCTATTTTTGCGAAAAATAAGCAATTGAAAAAAATCATTATTGCCATTGATGGTTATGCGGGTTGTGGAAAAAGTACCACAGCCAAAGGAGTTGCCAAAGCATTAGGTTATATTTTTATTGATACTGGTGCTATGTATCGTGCGGTAACTTATTATTTTATAACCCATCAAATTCCGATTAAAGAGCCGTCCGAAGAAATTTTAAACCAAATACAACTTCGATTTCAAAAAGTAGAAGGGCAACCACAAATATTTCTAAATGAAATGCCTGTTTACCAGTGGATTAGAACAAAAATGGTGAATGAATACGTTAGTCAAGTAAGCGCATTGAAAGCGGTTAGAAGACACTTAGTAGCCCAGCAACAACTCATGGGGCAGGAAAAAGGAATTGTAATGGATGGACGTGACATCGGAACGGTCGTTTTCCCTAACGCTGAACTCAAAATCTTTATGCAAGCTTCACTAGAAGCACGTGTTAAAAGAAGGCACTCCGAACTCCTAAAATTGAATATTGATATGACCGAAGAAGAAATTCGCTTGAATTTAATTGAAAGAGATTACCAAGATACTCACCGAGAAGAAGGTCCTCTAAAAAAAGCTAATGATGCTATTGTTATCGATACTTCTAACTTAACTATTGAAGAACAAATCCAGCAAGTTTTAAATTTAGCTTATGAAAAAATTCGTTCTTAATCTGATATCCTTATTATTCTTTTGCAGTTTTAGTAAAACTCAAAACGACCCACTTAAAGGGCAAGACTCTTTGGTTCTTGAATTAGAAAGAAATGAATGGCTACCTGAAAGTCATAAATTTAAACCAGAATTTCCTAAAATTAACTTAAAATTACCACCTAAATTACCGTATCATTACACCGCCGATAGCTTCCCACATCAACCTAAAATGATTTTACCTACTTTGAAAGTAGAAGCTTTACAAAAACCTACTATGGAAAAACTCTATCAGGGATATATTAAATCAAGCTTCTCATCCCTATTGCAACCGCATTTTACCCTCAACATAAATCAAGGTAGAACCTCCAATTTAGACTGGGGCTTCCTCGCAGACTATCAAGGTTTATTTAAGAACTATGTACCTAACGCTCAACGAAATACCTTACATTTAGCTACTCATGCAAGCTGGAATAAAGAAAATTATAGTTTAAAAACTTATTTACTATATCACCGTTTTATGTTTAATTACTTCGGAGATAGCACTTATATGAATATTATACCAACTGCTGATTCAATCAAAAGTAACTTCGGTTATTTCAATTGGAGTAATCAACTTACCTATGGTAATCCCAATAAAGGTTGGTATACGAGTATCCCTCTCCATCTCATTCTGTATAATGATAAATGGAAGAATAAAGAATTTCATGTTCAAACCTTTCCAGAGGTACGCTATAATTTTCAAAAATATAGCATAGGCTTGCAAGGTACTATTCAAAATGTAAACTCAAAGAATGAACTAAAACAAAATACGCGTACATTGCTCGTTGTAAATCCCTATGGAAAAGTATATCTTGAACGTTTACAATTAAAAATGGGAATTTATTGGTCCCAAGTAGACACAATGAGTTTTTTTCTTCCTGAATTAGAATTAAATTATCAAATTTTCCCAAATATTTTACAAATATTTTTTGGAGTAAAAGGCGATGGTAGTTTAAATACTCTTTATGAAACTAAAAGATTATATCCTTTCCTAGAAAAAAATTTTTATCAACAATCAACCACCACACCTTGGAAAATTTTTGCAGGAGGGAAACTATCTATACATCACTTTACTTTACAAACAATGGCTTTTTACAAAAAAGTTAATAATTTGATGATAATCTACGGAAACTTCCAAGATAGTATCCTTCAAGAAAGATGGGTAAAACAAGGTTACTTGACAGGAATTTATGATAAAGGTTCTAGAATTTATGGTGTAAAACTTTCTTCCTTATGGAACAATCAAAAGAATACATCGGTTTTAATAGAAATGGATTATAAGAATTGGAAATTAGAAAATTATGAATTTAATTTTCATCAGCCTAATCTTAAATTAAAAATAGAAGCAAAACACAGTGTAAACAAAAAAATAGAATTTTTAACACAAGTATCTTACTTTAGTTCTATTCCGATTGGTTACCTTTCTGATAATTCTGTCATTAAACAAAAAAGGATATTTTTGTTAGATTTACAAGTCAGTTATTTCATAAAGCCTAATCTTAAAATATTTATAGGTGGTATGAACATATTGAATCAAAGGTATTACCTTTTAAGAGATTATCAAGAATTACCATTAAATGGTTATGCGGGAGTAAGATTTTTATTTTAACTGAAAATTATTTATGGAAGAGCCTTATTTTTCTCATTTAGTGATGCTATTCCGAGAATTAGACGTTTTTTCCATTCCAGAAATTGGAACATTTATAAAAATTGTTCATCCTGTTATACGTTCAGAAGATAAATTGATTGCCCCAAGAGAAGAATTTATCTACGATTATAAAGAAGAATACCTTTCTGAAACCGCTAAATTCTTATCTGAAAGACTGGAAATTTCATTAAAAGAAGCCAAAAAACTTTTAGAGGATATCAGTATTTATATGTTCCGCTATTTTGATTACGAATCAAGAGATTTATTGATACCGGGTATTGGGATTATGCATCATTATCCTAAAAACGATACTTTTTCTATAAAAAATATCGAAGACGTACGCTTAAATACCTATGGAATGAAAGATTTATCGTTAAATAACAACGAAACCAATGAACAAAAAGGCTGGGTCAAAGGATTAATTAGATGGTTTATTAAAAGATGAATAGCTTACTGTTTTTATTATAAATTCGTAATGATTGTCCATTTTTCATTACATCATGCCTATCCCATTCAACAAACCACCTTATCATAGTAGGCTTATGCAATTGTATCAATTTCATATGCCTATCCGATGACGCCTCAAAACTATAAACACACCAACCAACTTTGTACGGGTTTTTCATTGGATATGAATATACTCATCAAAAGTAATAGCAAAAAGTAAAACATAAGTCTACTTATTCTCAAGAAATATATCAAGTAACGTAACAAACGTGTTTGAATAGAAAAATTTAATATTTATTTCCTATCTCTGCTTCACTAAAACTAAAAAGGGAACAAACTGATTAGAGTTTGTTCCCTAAAAATAAAATCTTGTAATTAAATATCAATAAATGATAACTACTCTACCATGACCTCCGTTGGTACCACTACCATGATAGTGATTTCCCCCAAGACCACCATAACCACAACCGAAGCATAAATCAGAGTCAGTAGAATTTCCGGGAACTCTACCTGAACCATTAGTAATTGTTGTACCAAGGCTATTACCTCCGCCGCCACCGCCCGCAGCGCAATCACAATTCCCAATACCTCCTCCCAAGCCACCATTGGTATATCCTCCACCACCGCCTCCACCACCGCCTCCATCATCTGGACCACGAGTAGCTCCATTAGTACCATTTTGAGAACTACTGCTAGATGCCAATCCTCCCGTTCCGCAAATACCGCAACTTCCACAGACTGCATTATTGCCATTAGAACCTGATGCACCTCCCGCACCACCAACATCTGTCATATCACAACCAAAACCGCCGCCTCCCCCGCCTCCAGCCGCTACGCATAATAATGTACTGGTGGTAGAATTAAAGACTGCCGAAGAACCACCTCCTCCACCGCCACCACCCGAGCATCCTGCTCCTCCAGCGTTGCCTCCATTTCCTCCTGAACCATAACCCCAGCCCCCAGCACCTCCTCCAGTACTATATACACAACTTAATCCTCCTTCCCCCATACCACCCACATAGATATATAAAACATCTCCTGGTGATACAGAAACCGTCGTATTAGAATAAGCTCCACCGCCTCCATCTGCTAATGGTCCAGAATAATAATATGCCATTCCGCCGCCGCCACCGCCACCAGCACCCCACGCCTTAATGGTTATGCTTGTAACGTTACAAGGAACTACCCAGGTCTGATAGGCATTTGAAACATAATTAAAAGTAACCTTACCCGATGAACTAGGTGAACTACTAATATTAACTGAAATCACATTCGTTACGGCTGTAGTTCCACATGTGTTTGAACCTTTAACTCGGTAGTAATATGTCCCACAAACCAAGCCTGTTACACTATAACTAGTTACATTACCGACGTTTAAATTATTGTATCCTGATACATAATTGGTAAAACCTGCATCCGTAGCAACTTCTAAAATATAAGAAGTAGAACCAATGCTGGATGTCCAATTGGCTGTAAAAGAGGAAAAGGTGATACTTGTTGCCGCTGTAGCCACAAAATTGCCAGGCAATTGGCAATCTATACATCCGATAGATACCCATGCATTGGTATTTGCATTATAGATTTCCAGGCATCTTGTGGTAAGATTAAAAATCATTAACGCATCAGCAGGACTTACAATCGCATTTCGTTCAGTGGTTGTAAGCCTAGGAATTAAAACTCCCTTATCATTCGTTTGCATTTCTAATAATGCAGTAGGGTCAGGACTACTCGTTCCAATCCCTACATTCTGTGCTTGCAAAAATACATTACCTAATAGCAAGTAAAAAAATATTAACTTTTTCATTGTCGTTTAATTTTTTATGTTATTTAACTATAAACTTACCTGTAATTTGTTGTTCTTTGAATAGTACTCGGTAACTATAAACACCAGAACTTAGTTTTTCTTTAGATAATTTATAAGCATACAGTCCATTCACTTCAAGCGACTCATTGATTACCAGTTTACCGATAGCATCGTAGATTTCTAAATTAAGCGTTCCTGTATCACCGGTTTGAATAGAAAGCGTAGCAAAATCGGTCATAGGATTAGGATAGAACTGAACGACTAATGGCGAGCCATCAGGTAATAAAATCGCTTCTGCAATGTTAGAATAGCGATAATTTCCGTTATGGTCAATAGCTTTATAACGATAAAAATACTTGGTGTTCCATTCTACTTGATAATCCATGAATTGATAGTTAGAAGTATTTCCATGAGGAGTAAAAGTTTGTATTTTTTCGTACTGTGTGAAGTAGGGGCTCAAAGATTTTTCTAGTTCATAATGTGATAAGTCTTGTTCAACGATACTGTTCCACTGTACTTGAATAGCTTTATGAGAATGAATGGGAGAGGCTACAAGCGGTGTAGTTTCTACGGGAAGCGTAACATCTGCGGTAACAATCGCAAATTCAGAGAAGGAGTCATAACCAGTTCTTTCAAAATCAGAGATACGGGTACTACCGTGCCAATTCCATTCATCTGCAGGAGAAGGTAATGAAGGAGAGCGTTTTGCAAGGGCTTTTTCCGAACCTGTATAAACCCAGTAAGTTGAAGGAATGACTTGTACGCCATAATCAATACTTCCACTAGGGATAGGACTAGGAATCATTTCCCAGTAACCTTCGGTTTCAAGATGGATATAATTTTTACTTAATTCGGTAATTGGCGGTGTCCAAGAAGTAGAAATTCCAGAGTTATAAAAACGCGTTAAGATAGAATTAGTACCCGTTAAAGCGGAGTTCATGTTGAGGAAGATAGGTTCATAATAGGTATTATTAGAGTTATCACTACCTACGGGGAAGAAGTAAGTAGCAGGGAAGACGGAAGAATTGATAACACGTTGTAAGTGCCCTACGATATGACCCCCTGTTCTATTCACTGAACCAAGAGCAGGATTTGCAACTATCATAATGCTCGTATTACCAAGCACATAATTACCTAATGCCGTCGGTAAATTGAGTAATAACCTTGACATTACCCCTACGTTAGAACTATAATCTTTTATTCCCGTACCCGCAAAATTGAGTTCATAATAAGTTATAGTTGGAGAAGAAGCTAACGAACGAATGGTTTGATTTCCATTACCATTAAAGGTGATTCTTCCTCCCAGAAGGGTATAAGTACCCGTAAATTCGGGGACAATCAAAGCAGTAGAATTGAGCGTAGCAATTTGAAGTTCACCGCCTGTCATACGTAACTCTGCTGTACCATTGAATTGGTCTGTACCGTTTGGAACAATGACTAAGCCATTCGTGATGTTAACGCTTCGGGTTGCTGTTGTAATCCCTGCTTGCAGGGTTTTAGTTCCTATATTACTGAAAATTAAATTTCTATACGGATTTGCAGGACCTTGCAAGCGTAAGGTTTGGTTTCCATCACCGTATAATTCCACAGCAGGAGAGTTGGGAGTATTGATTCCATCGATGTAATTATAACTACCTGTAAATTCAGGTAATACAACTCCATTTTTAGCAAGTCTTAAAACAGATGCATGCTGCATAATTAAATTCGCCGTACCATTAAAGGTTTTGGTTTCGGCATCCACGAAGTTAAGAGTAGTAGGGTAAGTTCCGCCGGCATTGGTTATACGCACTTCGCTGCTTACGGAAGTATTGCCTTCCAAATAACGAGTAACCACACAATTAGCAGTGGGATTAGCGAATAACAAACGTGCGTAATTGGCTTGTCTTAAATATTGCGTTTGTGTACCTGGTGAGGCAGTATAAAGTTCTACGACCGAAGGTGCGTTCAGTGTATAAGTTCCTAACAATTCAGGTAAGGTGGGAGAGCCTGCGGTTTTGGCGACCCTTAAAGTACAAGCCGTTGCCGCCATAGTTAGGTCTGCATTTCCGTTAAAAGTATTGTTTTGAACATCTACGGTAGCGGTGCCTTGTATCGTTACTAAATGGTTGCAAGTAGTGGTACCAGGTTGGAAGGTTTTTGTTCCAGAACCTTGGAAAATCATATCATAATATGGCGTAGAAGCACCTACCGGCAACTGTCTAACAATTTGATTACCAGCACCATAAAAATCAATTGCGCCTGCGGTTAAAGTGTAAGTACCTGTAATCTCAGGAAGTACTACACCCAGTTTAGCCAATCGTAATTGCCCACCAGTCATGAGTACATTTCCTGCACCGTTGAGAGTTTGTACACCTGCATCTAATGTGCCAGATTCTATTCTTAATAGATTAGAAACACTGTAAATTTGTGGGGAAACTAACGATAAAACATTTGCATTCGCTTGTTTTTTGACAATAAGATTAGGGAAAGTAGTAGCAGAAGCGATGGTAATACTTTGATTGGTAGTAACATCTTGAGTAGTAATCGTCGGAGAACCATAATCATAAGGGTTAACCCAAGTTGCTGCCATAGGACCGTCAAAAACAAAAGTGGAAGAAGTCGTAGTATTAAAGGTAGTACCTGCGGCACGAGTGAAGTCTTTCTTAAGAGTAAGAGTATTATTCCCTACGTTGAGGGTACCATTATTCAAATTAAAAGAGCGGCAAGAGAGATTATTTTCAAGGGTTAGAACATGAGTAGTAGCCGTACCAGTTTGATAGTCTACATCCACATTGAGCCCACCGCCTCTGTAAACACAAGCATTGCCTGCAAAGATGATGTCTGCTGCGGTATTCGTAGTGGTAGTAGTAATGGCACCATAGTTATTCAAGAAGCCACCGATGGTTAAGTTTCTATTGTTCTGAATGGTGATGGTACCCGAATTACAAACATTTAGCGCTTGTGCGTTAGCGGAAGAGATAACAGGCATAAATTTTCCGGGACCTAATGTTGTAACATCAGGGATTTGAACGTTTGTAGTAGCATCAGGAACGACGCCTGAACTCCAATTGGAAGCGGTATGCCAATCAGCGGTATTTCCAAGCCATACTGTGGGCGTAGCAGGAGGAGGAGTTCCCCAAATAATTAGTTTGTCCACCGCAAAAGACGGGTCTGCGGCACCCGCACTTCCTGAAATGATAAATCTGAATCGTATTCTTAAATTAGAGATATTTTCGCAAGCGGCAGGCATATTCCAAGTTACTCGTGTCCATTGTCCCTGTGGAGTACAAGTATTGGAGCGAATGGTAGTAAGATTAGAACCCGCTGGCACTGCGGGCGTAGCTGTTGTAAAATTAGGAGAAGCAGGGGTTGTCCATGAGGTTCCCCCATCTATTGAATATTGAAAATCGGCTTTACAACAAGTACCTCCCCCCTTTCCAATAAAATCAAACTGTAAAACTAAATTCGTATAACCTACGGTACTGATGAGAGGGCTTTGAATAATATCGGTTTCATTTTGCCCACCTGCACAAAAGGCGGCACCCATTCCTGCAGCATAACCAAAATAAAGACTTCTATCTCCCATGTTCGCTGCTCCACACATTACGGGCGGTCTTGCAGATTCTCCATCATCAACACGCCACTGGTTGTTAAATCCAACCCATGAACATAAACCACTTCCTTCATTTTGAGTAACATTCCATCCTAAAAAATCATCGTCTGCGTTCCAATCATAACTTACAATAGGTACGCTTCCGGCAGAGGCAGCGCCACATTCACAATTTACAGCATTGATATAACTGGTTTTGGTAAGGTTTGCGGAGCCATCTTGGTTGGTTGCTGTCAGTGTAACGGTGTATAATCCAACTGCCCCCAAAGTTACTTGCGGATGGGTAGAAGTGCTGGTAGTAGCATTTACGTAAGTAACAGTTCCGGGTCCAGTAATACTCCATGAATAAGTTACGGGGTTCCTACTTGGTACAGAGACTGTTTGATTATTAAAAGTAACTACCGTTTGAGAACCGCCCACAGGCGTAGGAGAAGTAGCACATATCGTAGTATAATCCGCTGTAAAATCAACAACAGGTAGGCATTGTGCAAGGGTTATATTTCTTGAGAAGGTTACTTGGCAACCAGAGCCATAGAGTACGGTAAGGGTTACGGTTTTAGTACCGAAGGATTGGGAGTTATCAAACATAAATTGAGGTTCAAAACTGGTAGCACTAGTTGAATTGACATAAGTTGCACCGGGAATATTCCATAAATAACCTGTAATACCGGATCCTGAGGTATTATTTCGGATAGAAGTAACCTGTTCTAATTTACAAACTGAAAGGGTCGTGATAATAAAATTACCGATACCCCCGAAATCAAAGTCAGCAGTAGGTCCAATTTCTTTAAGGACAATATTATCCACGTTGAAGCCAGCCATAAGGGTATAATCTGCGGTTGTATTGATAGCGTCACCGTCATTTCTCCAACGGAAGGCTAAGCGTAAAGTAGTAATACCTTCACATTCAGCAGGAAGAAGCCATCTTCGCATTTCCCAGTTATTACAAGTTCCGGCAAGGAACCAGGCAGTAGGTCCAATATTATCTGCTAAAACTTTCCAAGTTACACCGGAATTAATACTATATAAAATTGTTCCGTAGGAATGGGATTGTGTTTGGTCTCCGCCTAAAAAGAACTGTCCTTCTAAATAGATATTACATTTTCCGACGGTGCTTATATCTTGGGTTAGATAAGCGTATTGGTCAGAGGAAGAGGCACCAGAAGAAGTAGGACCGTTTACATTTAAGATGGAATATTCATCCGCATAATCAGCGGGACCGTTGTTCATGCCAAAGTCATAACTATCGGAACAACCTTGGAAAGTGATATGCAAACTACGGTTGGTGACAGGAGCACCGGGGTCAGGATTAGGCAAGTTATTCGGTGATGAACAATTGTAATTTCTTCCTCTCACAAAACGGGATGAATAACTATCTGTGGAACCATTAGGTAGAACTCCATAGGGATTGTTCTCTGGGGTGTTCACATCGTTGATAATCCAATAGTTATTGCACGATTGATTGGTAATGTAATTCAATCCTGTAATCCCCGGAGGGGTAGGATTGGTTTTAGACCCCGGAGCATTTTCTGTAGCCCAACGGGTATTCGCACCAGCATCATTAAAATCTTCACTCCAAAAAACTTGGGCTTGAAGATTAGAAAGAGCAAGACTATGGATAAGAAAAATAAAATAAAAATGCTTCATAAGTTATGATTATTTTTTTTGCAAAGATAACTTTTTTGATGTATTAAACAATAGGTGTCTGAAAAAAGTTTAAATTTTTCTTACAATGATATTTTGTTAAAAAATGTAAAATAAAAATTTTAATTGTTGATAATCATAGTATTAGTATTTTAAAATTGAGGTTTTTTCTTACATCAATAAATTTTTTGAGATAAGGATAAGGAGCTTTTTCGAGTTAAGATGAGGTGTTTTAGGGGTTGTAAGAATTTTCCCATTTATGGAAGAGGTCGGGGCGTAATTTTTGAGTTTTTTGTAGGGAGGCTTGCAATCTCCACTCTTCAATTTTCTGGTGGTCTCCTGATAGTAGTATTTCAGGGACTTTCATACCTTCAAATACAGCCGGTCTAGTATAACAAGGGGCATCTAGGAGCCCATTTTGAAAGGAGTCAGAGAGTGCAGAAGTTTCATCATTTAGTACGCCGGGAATAAGTCTAACAATAGCATCTACCAAAACCAAAGCTGGTAGTTCACCGCCTGAAAGTACATAATCCCCGATAGAAATTTCTTTGGTTACATATTTATCGCGAATGCGTTGGTCAATACCTTTGTAATGGCCTGCAATAAGTAATAAATTTTGCTTCAAGGAGAGTTGATTGGCTATTTTTTGATTGAAAGTTAGACCATCTGGGGTTAAAAAAATAATTTCGTCATAAGGTATGTTTTGAGATAAAGATTGAATAGCATTAGCGAGCGGAGGAGCAGATAAAACCATTCCTGGTCCGCCACCGTATGGATAATCATCTACACTTCGGTGTTTATCTAAGCTGTAATCCCTTAAATTATGCACATAAACTTCTAATAGTTTTTTTTGTTGGGCACGTTGTAGTATGCTATGATTTAAAGGACTGTATAATAATTCGGGAACACAACTTAGAACATCAATTCTCATAAACTAAATGATTACCTTCTGCGTAATAGGTAGTAAATTTAATTTAACCTTAAAAGCTTCTTCAAATAAAACTTTTTCTTTATTAGCGGCTTCAATTTCAGGAGTAATATCTTCATTAGCAATTACATAGATATTAACCGTTTGTGGTGTACATTCAACATTGAGTTTTTGAACTAGACCACGATGTCCTTTATCTAAATGGTCTGCAATTCTTAAGAAAGAAGCTAATTTTTTTACCATGTTTTTGTGTTCAGGGGTTAATATGTTGAAGTAAGGGTGTTCTTTAGAAGGTAAACTTTTTCTGTGGTAACGGACGATATTACCGATAAGTAAGAGTTCATCATTGGAAAATCCGGGCATTTGGGAGTTCATAATAATGTATTGCCCGTGTTTATGATGCCCACTTCTATGAATAAAGTAACCTACATCATGCAATAAAGTGGAGTAAGTTAGTAATTCTTTTTCTAGTTCAGCATAGCCATGTAGTTCGTGGGTTTGTTCAAATAAAGATAGCGCTAGGTAGAGAACCTTTTGGGTATGTTGCTCGGAACAATTGAACTTCTTGAATAAAAAAGAAACCGATTTCTCTCGAAGTGATTTATCTTTGTTAGAAGAGGCGCCCATTCCATGAATTTTACAACCTAAGTGGGTAAAGACGATACCATCTTTCAATGCATAAGTAGAAACAAGAAACTGTTGCAAAGAAAGGTGTTTTTGAATAGTAGCAATTAAAATGGCGGCAACGTTGATGAGGTCAACTCTTTGTTTATCCATACCTTGGATTTGTAGGCGTTGCTCACGATTAGAAGCAATAAGCTGTTGATAAATCTTATTAAACTGTTCAGGGTGAAAGCGATAGCCGTTAATATTACCCTCAGCGGAGAGGGTATCACCATTTTGATAGGCAATCATAGTAGCAAGCGTTTCAAAAGCACCACTTGTACCAATAAGTTTTTTTACTTTAAATTCTTTAACTTCTTCAATTAAAGATTTAAGTTCTTGGTAATAGTAATTTTCAATACGAGTTATTTCATGGGGAGTGATAGGGTCAGAAGGTTTAAAGGTTTCATAAATTCTGGAAGCTCCCAGTTTTAGGCTTCGTAATAACAAGGGATGGAGACTATTCGCTACAATAAATTCAACAGACCCCCCTCCAATATCCATTATTAAGACGGGTTCCTCGCTTGATAATTGAATACCATTTTTAACACCTTCATAAATCAAAGCGGCTTCTTCATTTCCATTGATAATTCTAATTGCAATGCCCGTTTGTTCGTAAACTTTATCAATAAAATCTTGCCCATTCTTTGCGGTTCTTACAGCAGAAGTAGCAAAAGCAATAATACGATTACATTTATGTTGCTGTATGAATTGAGAATATTTTTTTATTGCATTCAATCCTCTCTGAAAAGCAGGTTCCGCAATTCTATCTGTGTCAATACCACCTTCTCCTAATTTGACCATTTCCTTGAACTTATGTTTAATGTAAAACTCTCCTTCTGGATTTACATCAGTAATAAGCAAATGAAAAGTGTTTGTACCTACATCAATGACCGCTACGGATTCTTTTTCCATCAAGCAAAATTACGAATAGCTAACAAAATTTGAAAATTTAAGTACAAATATCGTTTAAAATTTGGTTTTCAATAACATAAGGAGCTAACAACGTTCCTTTTGAGCCCATTCCATTGACCATAAAAACATTGGAATAATGTGCAGATTGCAAAAATAAAGGTTTACGTTCTTTTAAAATAGGGCGTATTCCAATAGATTTTTGGATGATTCTGTAAGGGACCTTTAAAAATTGGGACAAAAAATCTTCTAATTCCTTTGTTGGATAGTAATTAGAGAAATCTGTCTCTCTTAAATAAGTAGCACCAAGCCAGTAATAATCATATCCCAAAGGAATAAGGGTTAGTTTTTGAAACTGAACAATCTCCCCTAAATTTAATGCAGGAGCATGAAAAATAATTATCTCTCCTAAAGCATTCTCCCATTTCAAACCAGGAAATAATCCAAAATACGCTTCTTGGTAACCTCTGCAAAGAAAAATTTTATCAAATTTATTACAAGGTATTTTCTCATTAAAATGCTTATGAAAGAAACGATTAGATTTTTTTAAGTACTCATGGATGAGTTCTAACAAAAAAACAAGGTTAACACGGTAAGCTGGCTCTATTTGCAAGCAATTTGCTTGTATTTTTAGGGTATCTATTGAGAAATGGGTTTTTAAATTCATGAAATGAAGGTATTCAGGATGATTTTGCTTGAGTTGGTAGTGCTTGAATAAATCTGGATTATCAATGAAACGATAAATTTTATGGGGATAAACCAGTGGTACATGAAAAAAATTTTCTATTTCATGGTAACAATTCAGAGCACAGTGTAGTAGGAGGTCGTAATTTTCCAATTTAGCAAGACGCTTTCCTGTAATAGGATTGATAAGCCCTGCGGCGGTTTGAGAGGCTGAAGGAATTTGGGGATTTGCCCATAACTCAAAATCAATATTTTTTTTTAATAATCTCCATGCTAAAAGAGTTCCTGTAATTCCCGCACCCACTATTAAAACTTTCATTTTAAGCTATTGATAATCCGATGCTTTGGTGAGAAGATAATATTTCAAATGATTCACTACTACTTCCACACCATAAGGGATTTCGTTAGTATTGTTCTGGATAATAATATCAGCGTATTGTTTGGTAGGTTCTACAAACTGCCTATACATAGGCACCACATGGTTAGCATATTGTTCTAAAATATTTTCTAATGAGTATCCTCTATCCTGGTGATCACGGCTTATTCTACGTATCAATTTAATGTGTTCATCAGCTTCTACAAAAACTTTTAAATCTAATAATTTACGAATTTCTTTTTTATAAAAAACAAAGAGCCCTTCAATAACTAAAATAGGTGCAAGATGATAGGTAATCCAATTTTCAGGTTTATTAGGATTATTGAAATGATATTCTTTGATTTTGAGTTCATTACCTTCCAATAAAAACAGTAAATCATGATAAAATTTATCTAAATCAAGAGCATTAGGGTGGTCAAAGTTGATGGTACCGTCAGGTTGAACGGTTTGTTGGTCTTTAGGCTTGTAATAATTGTCAAGAGATATAATTGTAACTTGTTGATTATTAAATGATTTTGCTATACTATTTAAAAGAAACGTTTTCCCTGAAGCAGAACCACCTGCAATTCCAACAAGTAAAGGTTTAATCAGCTGCATGTTTAACGATGCAAATGTAAATAGTTTTTTAGTTTTTGCAAAGCCAGAGCTCTGTGAGAAATTTGATTTTTTTGCTCGGGATTCATTTGGGCGAAAGTTTGCAAAAAGCTATCAGGAATAAATACAGGGTCATAACCAAAACCTTGATTTCCCATAGGTTCTTTTGCAATGTAACCTTTGATTATACCTTCAAAAGTTTTCAATACTACACCATCATAAAATGCTATAACGGTTCTAAATTGAGCTTTTCTAGAATCAGAGTTTAAGGCATTTTTTTCTTGAAGTTTGAGTAGTAGTTTTTGAATATTTTTTGAGTTATCTGGTGGTTCACCTGCATACCTTGCACTCATAACACCAGGCTCTCCCCCCAAAATCTCAACTTCTAAACCAGTATCATCGGCAATACAAGGCATCTGAACTTGCTCAAAGTAAGATTTTGCTTTTAGGATAGCGTTCCCTTCTAATGTAAGCTCAGTTTCCTGTATTTCTTGGATATAGATATCCTGAAAACTGATAAGTTGGTATTCCAAACCTAAAATTTGAGTAAGCTCTTTTAATTTTTTAGGATTATGTGTACCAACAAAAAGTTTTTTCATTTAGTTATAATTCCTTTTGATTTTGGGTAAGATATTATTCCGCCAATTAGGGTCATAATAGATAAAAAAACTTAAATAGATACTACGAGAAATTCTAAACATAAGCGGATACAACAAAATTAAAGTTATAACCAAATAAGGAATAAAGAACCAAAGAGAAATATGGAAAATAAAATAAAGGATAACAAAATTAGCAATAGCCCAACCTGCGGTCATAGCGTAACTAACGTACATAGCCCCCCAGTAAAATCCTGTTTCTAATTCAAATTGTTGACCACATTCTTCGCAAAACTCGTACATCTCCATACCTCCTTTACCGTAAGGATTGCTATTTTTAAACATATCTCCTTCATGGCATCGTGGGCATTTGGATTGCAAGATGGTTTTTATACTCATAACTTTGTTTTTGATTGCAAATTTATAACAATAATCAGAAACGATTGAGTGACAAAAGTTACAAATTTAGATTTTATGCAAATTTTGAGGATTAAATAAAAAAATTTTTTATTTTGCAAGCGTTTTGAATAAAATGAAATGCTCCAAACTAAACATACTGATTTTATTGTTGTTAGGTAGTAATCTGTATGCACAAAAAGGCTTACCTGCATTAGTGAATATATCCAGTAAAGAATATAACGCAGACCCCAAAAATTATGACTTAATTCAAGATAACAGAGGAATCATCTTCATTGCTAATCAAAATGGTATTCTAAGCTTTGATGGTACTTACTGGAATTTGACGGAGTTACCCAACAAAGTTGTCCCCAATACACTAGATATAACTTCGGATAACCAAATTATTGTTGCAGGAAACAATATTATAGGAATTTTAAAAGCGAACAAACGTGGAGAGCCATATTTTCATACGCTAAAAACAGGTGGTTGGGGAAACGCCCGTAAAATTTATGTTTTAGGTAAAAATGCTTATATCAGTACGGATAGCTCGCTATTTTACTTTGAAAATCAACAAATTAAAGAATGTTCACTAGGGCAACCTGTTACTTGGAATAAAAATCAAACCTTAATTGTACATCATAAGTGGGGACTTGGCGCTGTAAACAATAATATATTTCAACCTATTCTACCAACCCAAAATATATCCAATAAAAATTTAGTTTCTCTTGTAAAAATAGAAGATAACCATTATTTGATTTGCTCATCCGAAAGAATATGGAATTTTAAAAATGGATTGGTATTACCTTTTCCCAATAAATCTGAAAATATTTATAAATCAGGGATTATCACTGACCTACGACGCTCAAAAAATGGATATTTAATTATTTCTACTTTACGTTCAGGGGTTTTAGTATTAACAGCAGATGGAAACTTACAATATTGGCTCAACAGAAACGCTGGTTTAGAATCAGAAGCTGTTTTAGGTACGATGGTAGATGACCGTGAACATCTATGGATGGCTACTGAAAGGGGTATCTCCTATGCAGACCTTAACCCTGGAATTACCTTCTTCTCTGAACGTTCAGGGCTCAAAGGTAGCGTAAACCAAATCTATAAAAAAGATAAAAATCTTTACGCCGCTACGGATAGAGGTTTATTTGTGCTTTCCATTGAAAATCAAATTCCTATCTTTAAGCCCATTAAAGGAATTGCTTCAACTACCTTCAAAATTAAAGAATACCAAAAAAATCTTTTTGTTGCTTCTTTTTCAGGCTTATTTCGTTTAGAAAAAGATTCCGCCATCGTCATATCCAAAGAACCTACTTTTGATTTGTGTTTATCTAAAACAGGCAATTTTTATGCAGTAACAGAAAATAAATTGATTAAAATACAAAAAGAATTTAAAACTAAAAAATTTGAAGTCATTACCCTAGATACCCTTACTCAAACTATTGAGTTCCTTATTGAAGACAACAAACGTAGAGATTGGTTCTGGATTGGTAATTCCAAAAATGTCTCTCTTATCCATTTACAAGATAATACCATTCAAAAGCAGTTTCCATTTCAATTACAAGCCAATGACCTCAAACCCGCTCAAACTACAAATAAAATTCTTTTAAGTAATGAAGGAATTTTTAGATTTGATAACCAAAAATGGCGTTTCATAAAAGATACCTCCTTCGGAGAACAGTGGCTCTCTAAACCGATACAATTTTTACATAAAGATACTAAAGGTTACCTTTGGCTGAATGCTGATGAAAAACTTTTCCAAGCCGCTTGGAATGAACAAAGTAAAGAATACCAATGGAAACAAGTCCCAATTAAAAAACTTAAAAATTTGATTGTCAATGATTTTTATCGTGAAAATGATAAAGTTTTCTGGTTAGGTACTACCCAAGGGCTAGTCCGTTTTGAACCCAAAGCAAGAGAAATAAAGTCTACCAAATTTTTTGTTTTACCCCGAAAAATTTTTATAAACCGCGATTCCTTATTCTTTGCTGGTAATTTTTTTGATAGTACTCATTTCGTTCTAAATCAAATACCTTCTTTTAAAAATACCGCAAAATTTTATACAGATTTACAATCAATCGAGTTCTACTTTACTGCTACTACCTATGAAGACCCCGCAGGAACTTATTTTCAATACCGATTATTAGGATTAGATTCCACCTGGAAAAATTGGTCTAAAAACAATGTTTTTACTTTCAATAATCTGCCTATTGGAAACTACACGCTCCAAGTTCGTGCTAAAAATATTTTAGAGGAAATTTCACCCATTTTTAGTTATGAATTTGTAGTTCAGCCTTTCTGGTACCAAACTACTTGGGCAAAAATTCTTTTTTGGTTAATCGGTTTAATTTTATTAGGGGCTATTATTTGGGCTGGTATTGTTATCAACACAAAACGTTTAAAAGCTCAAAATGAATGGTTAAAATCCGAAATAGATAAAGCCACCGCTGAAATTCAACAACAAAAAGCTGAAATTGAAAAACAAAATCAAAAATTACTAGAAACTAATCAAATTATACTCGAACAAAAAACTGAAATTGAGAAAGATAAGTTGATTATTGAAGAAAAAAATCAGGAGATTTTAGATAGTATCACCTATGCCAAAAGAATCCAAAATGCTTTACTGCCCACAGAAGAAAGCCTCACCAAAGCTTTTGGAGAGGAGCATTTTGTCGTATTTTTTCCGAGAGATATCGTTTCAGGTGATTTTTATTGGCTCACCGAAGAAAATGACATTTACATTATGGCTGTTGCTGACTGTACAGGGCACGGCGTTCCCGGAGGTTTTATGACCATGATCGGTAGTACCCTCCTAAACCAAATCGTCGGGTTTTACAACATTTTAGAACCTCACCTCATCTTAAATCAACTTCATATAGAAATTCGTAATGCTCTAAAACAAGACGAAGAAGGTTCGGAAGTACGTGATGGTATGGATTTAACGATAATTGCCTACCACAAACATAAAAATTTATTACAATTTGCTTCCGCTCAAAGACCCGTTTATTACGTTAATCCGAAAGGTATACTAAAAGAAATTAAAGGCGATAAATTCCATATTGGCGGTAAAGACCCCGAAAGAAATTATACCTTAAAAGAATTTTATCTTCAAAAAGGTGATGCTTTTTATTTCAGTTCAGACGGCTACGGTGACCAGTTTAACCCTGACGATAAAAAATTTTCCACCAGTAAACTCAAAAAACTCATCCAAGAAATTTATCCCCTTCCTATGAAAGAACAAGGTAAAATACTCTCCCAAACCTTTCTAGACTGGAAAGCCAATGCTGAACAAATTGATGATGTGCTTATTTTGGGTGTAAAATTTTAATATGCTAATTTTAATATGCTAATTGAATTAACCCAAGACGGCTCTAATACAATCTTCATCCCTGAATGGAACGAACGCTATCACTCCAAAAATGGTGCTTTGCAAGAATCTATTTATGTCTACATTCAAAATGGCTTACTACACCTCCAAAAATCTAATATTCAAATTCTTGAAATTGGCTTCGGAACTGGACTCAATGTTTTACTTTCTCTTCTATATCAAAAATTTGATACTCAAATTATTTATACCACGCTTGAACCTTATCCTATCCCTAAATCTCTCTACAAGCAACTCAATTACACCCATTTAAAAAACTTACATTCTTTACACCAAGTCTTTTTAACCATTCATGAATGTAAACCCGCTGAATGGATTGGTATAAGAGATAATTTCCAATTTATCAAACATTTAATAAAAGTACAAGATTTTGAAACCACACAAAAGTACGATTTGGTTTATTGGGACGCCTTCGGACCACGTGTGCAACCTGAAATGTGGTCTTTTGAGCTTTGTAAAAAAATTCATCACTTATTAAATCCTGGGGGATTAATTGTAACTTATTGTTCACAAGGGCAATTTAAAAGAAATTTAAAGGAAGCTGGATTTAAAGTTGAAGTACTTCCAGGTCCCCCCTTCAAACGTGAAATGACCCGCGCATCTAAATAACCTTTTTTGTTATATTTGTTAGGTTAGAAACAAACTTTCTGTTTATTTTGCAAAAAAATAAAAGCAATGAAGAAAAAAATCCTTCAGCTTATCAGAGGAAGTTATGACAATAAACACGCCGCGGTTATTCAAATTATCATGATTAACATCGCTATCTTTTCTATTGTCGTCCTTACTAATTTCATTTTTTTTCTTTTTAATCAACTAACCTTCGTTGAAAAATTTTTTAAATATTTCTATCTCCCTTCTAATTTAGAAAAATTTCTTTTTCAACCTTGGTCACTAATTACTTTTCAGTTTTTACATTCTTTAAAAAATCCCTTTCATATCATCTTCAATTTATTATGGCTTTATTGGTTCGGTAGAATGTTTAATTTTTATTTCGGAAATCAAAGAGTTTGGTTTTTATATTTAACAGGTGGAATAGTAGGTGGAGTATTATTTATGATTTCATACAACACCTTTCCTGTTTTCTATGGTTATACTGCCTATCTGATAGGTGCATCAGCCGGAGTTACTGCCATTGTCATCGCTTTAGCTACCTATTTACCTAATTTTGAAGTTTTTACCATTCTGGGTCCTATCAAATTAAAATGGATCGCTTTTATTACTATTTTAATGGATTTCGCTATGACTACCAATGGATTAAACGCTGGCGGTAATATTTCGCATCTCGGCGGGGCTTTGTTAGGATTCCTTTATATGTATTTTTACCAAAAAAATAACGACTGGGCTTCTTTTTTTATCAACTTTTCTAAAAAATCTTATAAACCCAATATCCGAATTGTCAATTTTGAAAAAAAGAACCCTTCAACCAATAATCCCTCTGAAAAACCTACACAACAAGAAATAGATAGAATTTTAGATAAAATCGCTTCGCAAGGCTATGATAAACTCACCAAAGAAGAAAAACAAACCCTCTACAACGCTTCCAAAGACTGAAGTCCGTTCTTCCATAGCAAAAGTCTTCAGAAAATCTTTGTTAATACTTAATATTTTTACTATCTTCCCTATTATGATGGCTAACCTAGCCTGGTTTATCCCTCCTAACGATTTTTGGTTACCTTCCTTCCTCGCCTTAATGACACCTTGGTTATTCATTCCTCCTTTTTTCTGGATGTTTTTTTGGTCATTTTCATTTTTTCCTTATGCTATCATTAACTTAGCAGTATTACTAATCAATTTTCAGTTCTTTTTTAATACCTTTCAGTTCCATTTATCCTCTAAACCCTCAAAAGATGCTATATCCGTTGTGAGTTTTAATGCTGCCGCTTTTTATTATCAACCCCCTAAAATTGAAGAAGTTGCACAAGAAATTAAAAAATTTGAACCCGACATCCTTTGTATTCAGGAATTTTTAAATTACAAACCCAAAGAATATGAAGATGCTATTGATTGTTTTAAACAAAAATTAAATTTTAAGCATCATGCTTTTGTTGAACTACTACCCCAAAGTAAGTTTGGATTAGTGATTTTCTCTAAATACCCCATCAAAAAGTTTAGTCAAATCTCTGAAACGAATCAAAAAAATGGTATCATGTTTGCTGATTTAGAATGCTATGGAAAAATTATACGTGTTTACAATATGCATTTGCAATCCTATAATATTGATGATAGCACCAAAAATGAAATCAATAACTTTGGAGATGCTTGGGCTATTGCTAAAAAATTAAGAAGTACATGGGTCATTCAAGAACAACAACTGCAACGATATGATTTATCCTTAAAAGATAATAAAAAACCTGTTTTAGTTTGTACAGACCTTAACAATCCTCCTTACAATACCTTCTATAAAAGAGCTAAAAAAGATTTTCAAGATACTTTTCTTGCAGCAGGCTGGGGATTAGGTCATACCCACGGTAAAGGATTTTTCTCTTTCAGAATCGATTACATCTTTGCCTCCTATCACTTCAACGTAGAAAGACATTCTGTATACTACTCTAAACATTCCGACCACTACCTACTCCACTCTTATATCAACTTTGATGAAAATATTAAAGAATAATAGAATTTATACCCAATTTATAATTACGAAGAATTCTTTTTTTCTCTCGGTATTCTTTCATTTCAAAACCAAAACTTTTCTATCTTATTTTTTAAAGATTGTCATAAAAATACAATAATTTCATTTTCAGATAGTTAAATAGAAAAATTAAAAAAAATGTTAATGGAAAGATAAAAAATTCCAATTTTGCATCTTTAGAGATGGCAAAAAATTTAGTTATCGTAGAATCTCCTGCAAAAGCAAAAACCATATCCAAATATTTAGGAAAAGATTTTGAAGTGAAAGCTTCTTATGGTCATATTCGCGATTTAAAAAAGGATGATAAAGCGGTATTAATAGAAAAAGATTTTCAACCTATCTATGAGGTTCCGGAGGATAAATGGGAAACTGTAAAAGAATTAAGAAAACTAGCTGACAAATCAGAAACTATTTGGTTAGCCTCCGATGAGGACCGCGAAGGCGAAGCTATTGCATGGCATTTATCTGAAATTTTAGAATTACCCCAAAATAAAACTAAAAGAATTGTATTTCATGAAATAACGGAAAAAGCAATCAAAAATGCAATTCAAAACCCGCGTACTATCAATATGGATTTAGTCAATGCTCAACAAGCACGTAGAATATTGGACCGTCTCGTGGGCTATGGAATTTCCCCTATACTATGGAAAAAAATTAAAAACAATCTATCCGCAGGAAGAGTACAATCGGTTGCAGTACGTTTACTAGTTGAAAGAGAACGTGAAATTATGCACTTCCAACCTGAAACCTTTTATAAAGTTACAGGAATCTTTCAAACTACTAAAAGTTTTAAAGCAGAGCTTAATCATAAATTTAATCATCTCGATGAGGTAAAATCCTTTCTAGAATTTTGTAAAAATGCGATATTTATCGTCCAGGGAGTAGAAATAAAGCCCACTAAAAGAACGCCCTCTGCTCCGTTTACAACATCTACCCTACAACAAGAAGCTTCAAGAACATTAGGCTTTTCAGTAGCTCAAACTATGCGATTAGCTCAAAATTTATATGAAAATGGGCATATCACTTACATGCGTACAGACTCCGTCAGCTTATCTGATTTTGCATTAGATGCTATCCAAAATACAATTGAAAATCATTTCGGGAAAACCTATTTTCAAAGAAGAAATTACAAAAATAAAATTGTTAACGCACAAGAGGCTCACGAAGCTATACGACCAACAGATTTTAATAAAAAGATTGTCTCTGAGGACGACCGCGAACAAAGATTATATGATTTAATTTGGAAACGAACTGTAACAAGCCAAATGGCGGATGCCCAACTTGAAAAAACTACTGTCAAAATCAACATCATCAAACAAAATAAAACACATGATTATTCTTTCATTGCTTCTGGGGAAGTCGTTAAATTTGAAGGTTTCTTAAAACTTTACATAGAATCCCAAGAGGAAGATGAACATGAAGAAAACGAAGACAAAACTACCATTTTACCACCATTAGAACCTAAGCAAGAAGTAAAAAATATCGAAATTTCTGCATTAGAACGCCAAACTAAACATCCTCCACGCTACACCGAAGCCAGTTTGGTAAAAAAACTAGAAGAAAATGGTATAGGAAGACCCTCTACTTACGCTCCTACTATCTCTACTATCCAACAACGTAATTATGTAGTCAAAGAAAATCGAGAGGGCACTGAAAAACATTTTAAATTATTCATACTTAAAGATGACGAAATTACAGAACAAACCAAAAAAGAAATCGTAGGATCAGAGAAAAACAAACTCTTTCCAACCGATTTAGGAATGATTGTAACGGATTTCCTAACCAAATACTTTGATGATATTGTCGATTATCAATTTACTGCTAAAATTGAACATGAATTTGATGAAATATCATTAGGAAAATTAGAATGGGTTAAGATGTTAAGGCAATTTTACAATCCTTTCGAAAAAAAACTTAAAAAAGTAGAAATTGAAGCAGAGCGAGCAAATAGTGAAAGAATACTAGGTAAAGACCCAAACTCTGGAAAGATAGTCATTGCAAGGATGGGACGTTACGGCCCTCTTGTACAAATCGGAGATAATGATGACGATAACAAAAAATTTGCCTCATTACAACCTAACCAAAGAATAGAAACAATAACCCTTGATGAAGCTTTAGCTTTATTTCAATTGCCGCGCATGCTCGGAAAAATGAACGGTCTTCCAGTAACCGCTAACAGAGGTCGCTTCGGACCTTACCTTTCATACGATAAAAAGTTTTACTCTATCCCAAAAGAATATGATTTATTTACCCTCACCATTGATGATGCTGAAAGAATTATCAAAACAAAAATTGAAAAAGATGCCCAAAAACTTATTGCCACTTTTCTTTGGAACGATAAAGAAATTAAAATTTTAAATGGTAAATGGGGACCTTTCATTGCTTTTAATGATGAAAATTACAAAATACCTAAGGAAACGGATGCCCAAAGATTAACTTTAGAGGATTGTATTAAAATCATTGAAACTTCTGCTAGTACAAGTAAAAAAACAACAAAAAGCGTAGCCAAAAATACTACAAAGTCTTTAACTAAAAAGAAAAAATAAAGTTTTTTAATATCAAGGTAATCTTTGTTTGTAGTATCCCTCAAATATGCAGATAGCTAAAAGTATATGTACCAACCTAAAATATAATCCATCAAATTTGGGATTTTTGAGATTATCAATAAGATTAGCTAGGTTAATTAAAAAGTTTTTAAAAAAACAAAGAATATTTAAAAGAAAAATTTTAATGGTCGAGTAATGAATTTCGAATTCTTTATGCCCATCATTAAAAGATTTTCTTATGTTATAAGCACCAATTTGTTGTCTTTTAAGCCGATTGCTAAGAATGGTACGATCTTTTTCGTTATGATAAACTAGAATATTAGTATCAATATACATTTTAATTCCTTTTTGTTTTAATCTTTTAGAAAACTCAAAATCTTCACTGCCTCCCATGAATTTATAAGACTCTTCAAACTTACCTGCATTGTAAAAATTTTCTTTGGATATCAACAAACAAAACCCCGATATCTTATCTACCTCAAACAAAGCATTTTTTTGCCAATTAGAATATTCAACCCAAGATTGATAATCTATCCATTTTTGCTTTAATATGAATCTTCCAAACGCTGTTTCATTCAAACTATTTATCAAGCCTGGTGGATAAATCCAATCTGGATTTAAACAAGAATGCGGATTGTTTCGTTTAAATTGAACTATCTTTCTAAATGCATCTTTATCAATTAGTAAGTCATCATCAAAAAATAAAATATGACTAGCTTGTGCATAACGAACTCCAAAATTTCTATTTGATGCTAAACCACAATTAACATTATTTCTTACGACAATTAAATCAAAATCATAATGAGATTGGTCAATATTAACTTTCATAGAATTTTTATCAATAACCAAAATAACCTCAAAAAGTTCCTTCTCTTCTAATTTTTGAATGCTATCTAAAGTCTCTTTTAATAACTCATTACGATTATAAGTAGATATTACTATCGATATTTCTTTCATTTAATAAAAAGACCACAAAATTAAATAAATTTTTAATACAGAAAAAAAAATTCCTATCTTTGCAACTCCTTAATAGATAAAAACAATGAGAAAATACTTTTTAATCTTGGTTTTGGGATTCACGATTTTATTTAGTTGTAAAAAAGAAAAAAATGAGCCTGACAACAATAATAATATCAATAATAACATACCTACCGATAAAAGAACTATGGCTTTAGGATTGTATAATTGCAAACAATATATTTATAACAAATCTGGAGCTATGATGCAATTAATGGACTCCTCTGCTTATGAAATAGAAATCAAAAAACACGCAACTGATACTACAAAAATTGAAATTTTTAAAGGTACTCAACTTCTATTTAATACATCTAATGTTCAATTATTGTCCTCTAACAATAAAGTGCTAACTTTTGATATTCCTGCACAAAAATATACTTATTTAGGAACAGAGCGTGATGTAACAGGAGAACCTTATTTCTTTACGGGCAGTAGTTATAAACATGGAGGATATATTGATAGCACGAAAATGTGCCAATTCGCAGTTTCTCATCCTGGAGATTATACAGGATTTACTATCGTTCATAGATTCAATTGTACCAAAAAATAAATATCTATGTCATTTTTTAGTGAGTTTAAGGAATTTATCTCTAAAGGAAATGTTATAGATTTAGCAATAGGGGTTATTATTGGTAGCGCGTTTGGAAAAATTGTAAATTCACTCGTTGCAGATGTTTTAACTCCGCCATTAGGGTTGCTTTTAGGAGGCGTCCAATTTACGGAATTAAAAATTACTTTGAAAAAAGCCGTGATGGAGGGAGAAAAAGTAGTATCCGATGCTGTTACTATTAACTATGGAAATTTTTTACAGCATGTGTTTGATTTTCTTATTATAGCATTTGCTATCTTTAATCTTATTCGTTTTATTAACATTTTACGAAGACGTTTAGATAAACAAAAACGAGAAGATAAGAAAGCCGCTACAGAACCTAGCAAGGAAGAACTGCTTTTAACAGAAATTCGAGATTTATTGAAAAATCGCTAAAAAATTAAAAGCTACTTCAAAGATTACTTTTTTCAATTTTTTCGAGAAATAAAAAGTATCGTCCAATTACTCGGTAAAAAATATACAACAACGCATGAAAGCCTGAACTGAAATTGGAACTCTGCTCATGGAGAAACCTAGAAAAAGCCGCTTTTAAAAAACTAGTAAGCTAATATCATTTTCAAAATAAAACGAAAACTCAATTCATACGTAGTTTTACAAAATACTAATCTAATACTTCCTTGAATTTATTTTTTAAAATTTTTGTTTCACAAAGATAGAATATTTATTTTTGTAGTGTTTTCAAAAAATATTGAAAGTTTATGAGTCATACAGTAAGTAACAAACAATTAACGAGAGGTGGGGCTTTTTTAATTCAAGATACCCATCCTGATAATGTATTTATTCCAGAAGAATTTACAGAAGAGCAGCTTCAATTAGCCAAAATGTGTGAAGATTTTATCAATGCCGAGATTTACCCCAATCTTGAGAAAATTGATAAAATGGAAGGCAATATCATGGTAAATTTATTAAATAAAGCGGCTGATTTAGGCATGTTAGGATTGTCCATCCCTGAAGAATATGGCGGATATGGAATGGATTTTACTACCAATATGCTAACATCAGAAGTGCTTGGAGCTAGTCATTCCTTTGCCGTAGCACTCATGGCACACACTGGTATCGGTACTTTACCTATTTTATATTTCGGAAATGAAGAACAAAAGAAAAAATATTTACCTGGTCTTGCCTCAGGAAAGTTAAAAGCCTCTTACTGTTTAACGGAACCAGGCTCGGGTTCAGATGCATTAGGCGCAAAAACTAAAGCCATCCTATCAGAAGACGGTAAACATTATATCATCACCGGGCAGAAGATGTGGATTACTAACGCAGGATTCGCTGATGTTTTTATTGTTTTTGCAAAAATTGATGGCGATAAATTTACAGGATTCATTTTAGAGCGTTCCATGCCCGGTATTACCTTTGGTGAAGAAGAGAAAAAAATGGGTATTAAAGGCTCTTCCACACGTCAAGTTTTCTTTAATGAAGTAAAAGTACCCGTAGAAAATGTACTCGGCGAAATCGGTAAAGGTCATAAAATAGCATTTAATATCCTGAATATAGGAAGAATTAAACTTGCTGCTGCAACACTTGGCGCTGCCAAAAAATGTTCTTCTGCCTCTATTCAATATGCTAATGAAAGACATCAATTTAATAAGCCTATTGCTTCTTTTGGTGCAATTAAACATAAATTAGCAGAACAAATCATTCGTATCTATACCTTAGAATCCGCTACTTATCGTGCTACGAACGATATATCCGAAACAGAAAAATTCAATTTAGCAAATGGTATGTCTTTTAATGATGCTCTACTCGGAGCCGCAGAAGAATATTCTATTGAATGTGCCATGTTAAAAGTGGCAGGTTCAGAAGCTCTTGACTATGTAGTAGATGAAGGGGTTCAAATTTATGGGGGTATGGGCTTTTCTGCTGAAGCTCCAATGGATAGAGCCTACCGTGACGCTCGTATCAATAGAATCTTTGAAGGTACCAACGAAATCAATCGTATGCTTACAGTAGATATGATTATGAAAAAAGCCCTCAAAGGACAATTAGACCTTATGACCCCTGCAATGGCTGTTCAAAAAGAGTTAATGTCTATTCCAGATTTTAATGAAGGGAGAGGAGGTGCATTTTTAGAATACGAAAAATTCATGATTAGAAATTTCAAAAAAGCTATTCTTCTAACAGCAGGTGCCGCCGCCCAAAAACTCATGCAAAAACTCGCCCATGAACAAGAAATTCTTATGTATATCGCCGATATGTGCATCTGGACCTATCTCGCAGAATCTACTTTAATCCGCATAGAAAAACTTGCTCAAATTAAAGGACATGAAGCGATAGACCTACCATTAGCAATTCTTAAAACTTATATCCATGATGTTGCAGACTTTATTGGTTTGGCGGGCAAAAATGCAATTTGTGCTTTCGCTTCAGGTGATGAAATGAAAATGATGTTACTTGGTATCAAGCGTTTTACCAAGCATGACCCCATTAATACCAAAGAATTAAGAAGAAAAATCGCTGATGCCGCAATCCAAAAAGGAAGCTATCTTTTTTCATAATAAAAACCTTTTAGTGATGAGCCGCCTAATTGTTTAGGTGGCTTTTTTTATTAAACCCAAAATTCTGTAATTTTGCTTTTATGATTAAGGGTAAAAAAGTGGTCGTAGTGATGCCCGCCTACAATTCAGAAAAAACTTTAGAAAAAACTTATGCTGAAATCCCTAAAGATATAGTGGATGAAATCATTTTAGTAGATGACCACAGCAAAGATAATACTACTGAATTGGCTCGTGCCTTGGGAATTGACAAAGTATTAAGACATGAAAAAAATCGTGGTTATGGGGGTAATCAAAAAACTTGTTACAAGGAAGCATTAAAATCAGGTGCCGATATTGTTATTATGTTACATCCTGATTATCAATATACTCCGCTTCTTATTGAAGCTATGGCTTTTCCTATTGCAAATGGTTTATATCCCGTAATGCTGGGTTCGCGGATATTAGGAAAAGGAGCTTTGAAAGGTGGTATGCCTCTCTATAAATATATTGCTAACCGATTTCTTACTTTCTTCCAAAATCTACTAATGAACCAAAAATTAGCAGAATACCATACAGGTTACCGTGCTTTCTCCAAAGAAATTCTGCTTCAATGCCCCCTCGAAGAAAATTCCGATGACTTCATTTTTGATAATCAAATGCTCGCTCAAATCGCCTTCCTTGATTACGAAATCGGTGAGATAACTTGCCCCACCAAATATTTTAAAGAAGCTTCTTCTATCAATTTTAAACGCTCTATTATTTATGGAATAGGGGTTCTTAAAGTCTCTATTTTATTTCGTTTAGCTAAATGGGGAATTTATCGCTCTAAAATCTTCGATTTTCAAAATGGTAAAAAATTAAAATTCTCTTAAATCTATGCAATGGGCTTTCTATCTCTTCGGCGCTTTAATGATAATTGGTTGTTTTTTTTTGATAATTCTCAAAAATTTAGTACGTGCTACTTTTTCTTTCTTCCTTATCATTTTTAGTTTAGCAGGTTTTTTTGTCCTTAACGGTTCCGATTATCTCGCACTTATTCAAATCATGATTGGAATTGGAGGTATCCTCATTGTACTTCTTTTTGGTATTATGCTTACACAAAACTTTAATTTTAGTTTCCCCAAATCCGATGGGCATAACATAATCCCTGCTCTTACTATATGTGGGCTCCTAGGTTTTTTTATTTTTCAAGAAATCCCTGATAAATGGTTAATCCTTCCTCAAAATATAGAATTCCTCTCCTTAAAAATTATAGGTTTTCAAATGATAACCGAACACTTGTTTGCTTTTGAGTTCCTCTCGGTTTTATTATTAATTGCTTTAATTGGTGCTAGTTCTATCATAAGAAAATCTTAAAGTGAGGATAGGAGTTAATACCCGACTATTACAATATGGAAAATTAGAAGGAATCGGGCGTTTTATGCATGAAACCCTATCGCGAATAGTCCGAGCTATGCCTGAAACTAAATTTATTTTTTATTTTGATAGACCTTACCACTCCTCTTTTATTTACCATAAAAACATAATTCCTCGGATTGTACCACCTCCCGCAAGGCATCCTTTCCTATACTGGATTTGGTTAGAATGGACTTTACCCTTCTACTTTAAAAAAGATAAAATAGACCTATTCTACAGCCCTGATGGTTTTTTATCTCTAAATACAAAAGTACCTCAAATAACCGTATTCCATGACCTAGCTTTTGAACATTTTTCAGAAGGAATTAGCCGTATCGCTGCTTGGTATTATAAAAGATATATGCCCCGTTTCGCTAACAAAGCCCATCATATTTTAACGGTATCTGAATTTACTAAACAAGACCTCATCCAAACCTATCAGATTAATCCCGATAAAATCAGTGTGACCTGTAACGGCGTTTCGGATTCTTTTAAACCTTTACCCCAAACAGAGCAAGAACTCGTTCGAAAAAAATATACCCAAGGAAAACCTTTTATTTTATACGTTGGTTCTATTCACCCAAGAAAAAATTTAGCACGACTTTTAAAAGCCTTTGAAAAACTCAAAAAAGAAAAATCCCATGAAGTTCAGTTATTGATTTGTGGTAGAAAAGCTTGGAATTTTGAGGATATCTTTCAATTTTTTGAAAGTATGGAATTTAAAAATCATGTTCATTTTACAGGTAGAATAGATGACCATGAACTTACTCGTATCTATGCTTCTGCCGAAGTTTTATGTTATGTCTCTTTGTTTGAAGGTTTTGGGATACCCATTTTAGAAGCTTTTGCTTGTGATACTCCCGTAATTACTTCTAATGTTAGTGCTATGCCCGAAATTGCAGGAAATGCCGCCCTGTTGGTCAATCCTTATGACGTATCCGAAATCCAAAATGCAATTATCCAAATTCTTGAAAATCCAGAACTTCGCCTCAAACTCATCCAAAACGCTAAAAAAAGACTTGCAATTTATTCTTGGGAAAAAGCTACAAATGCTATTATACAAGCACTTTTAATCATAAAATCAAACCTAAAACTCAATAGCAATTAACTATGACCTCCTATGAAACAGGTAATTTTTTAATTTTGAAAATAGTTATCATTCCGCAACATATTTGAAGGAAACAACAAAAAACTTTAATTGCTTTTTAATCTTCTGTTTTCAATCTCAAAACAGACTCTATCACAATCATATTTTTATGTAATTTTGTTGCTTCATTTTTTATGCAAGACGAATTACCTAAAAATTACGATTTTATACAAGCAGAAGCTAAAATTTATAACAATGCTTTAAAGTACGGGCATTTTCGTTCTATCCCTGACAATAGACCTCCTTACACGATTGTAATTCCTCCCCCTAATGTAACCGGTGTTCTACACATGGGGCACGTACTTAATAATACTATCCAAGATGTACTCTGCCGAAGAAAACGTATGGAAGGTTACAACGTTTGTTGGGTGCCCGGTACAGACCACGCTTCCATTGCTACAGAAGCCAAAGTAGTTAAAATGCTTCGCGATAAAGGTATTTCCAAAAAGGACCTAACCCGTGAAGCGTTCTTACAATACGCTTGGGAATGGAAAGAAAAATATGGCGGAATTATCCTCAATCAATTAAAAAAAATAGGATGCAGTTGTGACTGGGAAAGAACCCGTTTCACTATGGAAGAGTCCCTCTCCAAGGCAGTAACCGAAGTATTTGTTCGTCTATATGAAAAAGGACTTATCTATAAAGCTCAAAGGCTTGTGAATTGGGATGTAATTGGAAAAACTGCTATCTCCGATGAAGAAGTTATTCATAAAGAAGTACATGGAAAATTATATTACATTAAATATTTTCTCGTTGATGCCCCTAATGAATATTTAACTATCGCTACGACACGCCCTGAGACGCTTCTAGCGGATACCGCCCTTGCCGTTCACCCTCTTGACACCCGTTATGTACCATTCATCGGGAAATACGTTTTTATTCCTCTCATCAAAAGAACTATCCCCATTATTGCAGATGAGTATGTGGATAAAGACTTTGGTACAGGTTGCCTTAAAATAACGCCAGCCCACGATTTCAATGACTATGAACTAGGGAAAAGACATGGCTTGCCCCTTATCAATATCTTTCACCCAGATGGTACACTGAATGAACAAGCCCAAAGGTATATTGGTTTAGACCGCCTAAAAGTCCGTGAACTCATCATCAAAGACCTGCAAACTGAAAATCATCTGCTAAAAATAGAAGATTACATTCATAATGTCGGATTTTCTGAACGAACAGACGCTGTTGTGGAGCCTTATTTATCTTGGCAATGGTATGTTAAGATGAAGGAATTAGCTGAGCCTGCTTTGAAAGTAGTTTTAGAAGGGAAAATACAATTTCACCCGCAAAAGATTGTCAATACCTACAAATATTGGTTAGAAAACGTTAAAGATTGGTGTATATCACGGCAACTATGGTGGGGACATCGTATCCCTGCTTATTATGCAGAAAAAGATGGTAAAACCATTACTATCGTTGCAAGAAATGAAAAAGAGCTTATCCAAAAGACACAATCTCTAAATCAAAATTTAAAACTTGAAGATTTTCTTCAGGATGAAGATTGTTTAGACACTTGGTTTTCTTCGTGGTTATGGCCTTTGTCCGTTTTTGATTACTTTGAGAATCCTCAAAACCCTGATATTCAATATTATTATCCTACCAATGATTTAGTTACGGCACCCGAGATTTTATTTTTTTGGGTTGCACGTATGATTATGGCAGGATTAGAATTTCACGGAGATATTCCCTTCCGAAACGTTTATTTTACTGGAATTGTCCGTGATAAACTGGGCAGAAAAATGAGTAAGTCACTCGGAAATTCCCCTGACCCGTTAGATTTAATTCAAAAATATTCAGCGGATGGAGTAAGAATGGGCATGTTGGAATGTGCCCCTGCTGGTAATGACTTATTATTTGATGAGTCCCTTTGCGAGCATGGCAGAAATTTTACCCATAAAATTTGGAACGCCTTAAAGTTAGTGAAAATATGGGAAACGAAACAAAATGCAAAGCTTCCAATCTCCTCAGCTCAAGAAATAGCTTGTCAGTGGATGCATGCAGTATTACAACAAACTTCCTCAGAACTCTCTCATCTATTCGAACACTTCCGAATTTCAGAAGCCCTGATGGTAGTTTACAAAGGTATTTGGGATAATTTTTGTTCTACTTTTTTGGAAATTATGAAACCCAGTAAAGATGAACTCTTCTCTCAACAAGCCTATGAAAAAACAGTATTCTTCTTTGAAGAATGGATGAAATTTTTACATCCCTTTATGCCTTTTATTACTGATGAGGTTTGGCATATCTTAAAAGAACGTTCTGAAAACCAAACCATTATGTACGAAAAAGTATTAAAAGACTCTCAAGTAGATAAACCTGAAATTTTAACCCACATGAACTTAATCTTGCAATTGATTACACAAATACGTGCTTTTCGTACCAAACTCCAAATCAGCCCCCAACAACCTCTCTCTCTTTATGTTAAAACGCATCATGAGTACCTATTCTTGAGTTATCTCCCTATACTCGAAAAATTGGCTAATGTTCAAAATTTACAAATTACCCAAGAAAGCTTACCCCATGCAACTAAATTATTAGTACATACACACGAAATTTACATCCCCATTCAATTAGACCCTAACAAAATTCAATTGGAAATAAAAAAATTAGAGAAAGAATTAGAAGCGGCAAAACGTTTATATGAAAGTGCAACACAAAAACTTAATAATGAAAAATTTGTTGCCAATGCAAAACCCGAACTGGTAGAAAAAGAAAAACAAAAACAACAGGATGCCCAACAAAGAATATCTTCCATTGAAGAAAGTTTACGTAGTTTAAGTAACGCTTACTGAGGTTAGTTATGTTACAATCGTTATATTTGCGAAATATTTCATGAAAAAGATTGGATTATGGTGGATTTTTATCGTTTGGTTCTTTGAGCCTTTGAACGCACAGGTTCTGGATAGAATTTTAGCTATTGTAGATGAGGATGTCATTTTAGAATCAGATTTAGAAAATCAAATAACATATCTCAAAAAAATGGGAGAAAAGGATGAAGATGGCACATTGCGTTGTTTTGTTTTTGAAAACATGCTAACAAATAAGTTATTATTAGCAAAGGCAAGATTAGATTCATTAAAGGTAAATGATGAACAAATAGAAAATGAATTAAATAGAAGGTTAAACATGTTCATCATGCAGGCAGGGGGCGAAGCCGAGTTTGAAAAATTGATGGGCAAATCTATTTTGCAATTTAAAATAGAGTTGCGTCCTAAAATCAAAGAACAATTGCTAATAGAACAACAGAAAAATAAGATTACCGAGAACGTGCAGGTTACCCCTAAAGAGATAAGACAATTTTTTAATCAAATTCCCGTTGATTCATTGCCTTATCTTCCCGCAGAAGTCGAGGTTTATCAAATTGTCATTATACCGAAACCTTCCCAAGAGAGTAAAGAAAAAGCAAGAGCCAAACTACAAAATATACGAAATCAAATTTTAGCGGGCAGTGCTTTTGAGGATATGGCGAAATTCTATTCAGAAGATATAGAATCTGCTAAACAAGGTGGTAGTCTCGGAGAATTTAAAAAAGGACAAATGGTGCCTGAGTTTGACGATGTTGTATTTTCATTAAAGGAAGGAGAAATTTCAGAAGTATTTGAAACACAATATGGTTACCATATTGTAAAACTTCATAAAATCATGGGAGACCGTGCAAAAGCCAGCCATATTTTAATCTCGCCTGAAAAAACTCCCAAAGATGAGGAGGTAGCCCTTGATAAAATAAAGAAAATTTTACAAGAGATTAAAGATAGTACAAAATTTGAGGTTGCTGCTGCAAAATATTCAGACGATGTTCAAACCAAGATGTATGGAGGTTTAATCATGAACCCCCAAACGGGAGAGCCTAAAGTTCCATTAGACCAATTAGACGCTGAAGTCTATTTAGCTATTGATAAACTTCAAGAAGGTGAAATTTCAGAACCAAGAGAATTTTACAGCAAAAATCCCCGTATAGGAAAAGCATATCACATTGTCTATTTAAAAAAGAAATATCCACCCCATGTAGCTACTTTAGAGAGCGATTATACCAAATTTAAGCAAGCGGCATTAGAAGCAAAAAAAATGGAAGCAATGGAAAAATGGTTTCATAAAGCCAAAGAGCAAGTTTATATTGATATAAAGGATAACACTTGTAAACAGGCATTAGAAAATTGGCAGTAAAAAGAAGGATGCTTAAAAATGTAAAAACATGTAAAATGCAGTTAAATTACTTTAACTGCATTATAATGATAATAAATATTTTATCTATGCCTTTTAGGGCTTAAATCGAAACTAACTCAAAAGGAACTTCCAGTAGAGCTTTATAGTCTTCACCCGTCTCTTTCATGTCTTCATCATCTGCATCGTAGCACCATGTAATTTCTACTTGATTGCCACTTTTATACATTTTTTCTAATCTTCTGAAAACATCTAGAAGACATTTAGAGGAACTGGTATTAAAGTATTCTAATTGAAACTTAAAATTAGTTTTTGGATTGGGATTTTTAGAATAATCATCAATCCAATCAATTACTTTTCTATAAAACCCTACGGAATCCTCTGGTATCGATCTGCCTGATATTTCAAAAACATTGACATCGGCATTTAATATAATTTTAGGTGTCTTACTTGTTGGTTCTATAATTAAATTTCTCATTGTTTATAAATTAGTTTATAAATTATGGCTGTACTCTTGAAACTTTTGCCTCCAAACTAAAAAACGAATACATCTCATTCACATAATGAAAATCAAATCCTAATTTTTGACCTGACTTTCTAGCGATATCAATCATTCCAAGCCCGGCTGTGCCTTTATCGGACATTTCTTCGTTAGAAAGAATCTCTTGGTATAGTTTTTTCAATTCTTCTTTATCACATTTATTGACACGCTCTAGCTTTTCTTTAACGGCATTTACCCTTTCATTCAATATGTAATTACCCGTTATTACATAGTAATCCGTGTCCTCCTTACCAATCATTAAAAGTGCTCTTTTGTCGTTGATTTTACCACTCACATTAGAAGTTTCTAATGCGTCCAAGTGATGGTATACATTTTGAAGACATTCTACCATCACATTGAAAACTTTCTTTTTAACTTTTTTATCTTCTCCGTCACCATCTAATTTATTTTCCATCATTTGCAGAATGGAAGATACTAAATCTGCTGTCACTTCACCCTGGTAAACAAATATTACATTGTTTACCTGCATATTCTTAAAATAACTATATGTCATAATCTGCTAATTCGTTTATAAGTTTAATAGTGAGCTTTCATTACCAATTCCAGCGGGACTTGAAGTAATGCTTTGTAGTCTTCGCCTGTTTCTTCCATATCTTCATCATCTTCATCATAATACCAGATAATGTGGACCTCATTTCCTTTATTAAAAATGGCTTCTAATTTTTTTAATAGTTCCAATATGTTCTTGGAAGAACTGGTATTAAAATACTCCAATTCAAATTTGAACTCTGTTTTGGGATTGGGATTTTCTGCATAAGCATCCATCCACTCTAATATTGGTTTATAAAATCCAACAGAGTCTTCTGGAATAGATCTACCACCTAATTCAAAGGTGTTAGTTTCGGGCTCTAAATACACCCTAGGCGTTTTGTGTGTCGGTTCTATTTTTAGCGGTTTTAGCATAGCTAAAATATTTAATTTAATTTATTTTTTTATTACTTTTGCTTCTAATGTAAAAAACGTAAAAAATTCATTTACCGTTTGAAATTGATATGCTATTTTTTGTTTTGATTTTCTAGCTATATCAATCATCCCTAAACTAGACAATCCTTTCTCCGCAACTGGACTAGCCAAAAGCTCCTGATAATAAACTTTTAATTTCTCACCATCCATTTGATTGATTTTGTCTAATCTATTCTTAAGTGCATCAACTTCTGTATTTTTTAGATAATTACCCGTAGAAACCAAATATCCATCTTCTTCAGATTTGACTATCAGTATTGCAGTTGCTTCAAATTCAGATTTCTCCTCTGATATCTCATCAAAATATACATTACGTAAACATTCCACCATTACATTAAAAACCTTCTTAGATGTTTTTTTGCTAGCTTTATCTTCTTCTAATCTCTCTTCCATAATTTGTAGTACGTGAGTAACTAAATCTGATGTAACAATCCCCCTATACATGAATATCAGATTGTTTGATAACATATCTATGAAGCATGGGTAACTGAATTGTAATGGACCACTTATATGGTAATTTTTATCATTAGTATTGAAAATCATTGTCCAACTAAATTTTTAGTTTACTGCAAATATATGGATTATTTATTAAATTTCAAATTTCGTTAAAAACTTTAATTCCTAATTTTTTTAATATTATAATTAAAATATTGAAAATCAATATATTATTATTTACAAACATTTTTTCTACACACTTATAAATTTTTTAAAATAAACTGAGTAAGCTTAGTATATAGATGGTACCTAGTAACTCCTCCATATATACCATGGTTCCTATTAGGGTAAAAAAATTGCTCAAATTGTTTATTATTTTTAATCAAAGCATCTACCATCTCCATGGCATTCTGAAAATGTACATTATCATCTGCTGTACCATGAACAATTAAATAATTTCCTTTTAATTTATCTGCAAAGTTAATGGGAGAATTTTCATCATAGCCCGTCGGATTATCTTGAGGTCTTTGTAAATATCTCTCCGTATAGATGGTATCGTAAAATCTCCAGTTCGTAACAGGTGCTACCGCAATACCAGCTTTAAAATATTCATTTCCTTTTGTTAAACATAAACTGGTTAGATAACCCCCAAAAGACCAACCCCAAATGCCTATTCTCGTCTTATCTACATATTTTAATGTACCTAAATACTTTGCTCCTTCTATTTGGTCTATGGTTTCTAATTTACCTAGTTGTTTGTAAGTGCATTTTTTAAAAGAAGCGCCCCTTGCTCCCGTACCTCTATTATCAATAGAAACAATAATATATCCTTGACTTGCCAACATCTGATACCAGAAAAAATTGGTTCCATTATATCTGTTGACAACGGTTTGGTGTCCTGGACCTCCATAGCAGTACATCAATACAGGGTATTTCTTATTTTCATCAAAATTTACAGGCTTTATCATCCAACCATTTAGTTCTACTCCTTCTGATGTCTTAAATCGAAAAAATTCAGGATTACTAATTTCATAAGTCTGTAATCTTTCCTTTAACTCTTGATTGTTTTCAATTTCTTTTACTAACTTGCCTTCTATGGTCATTAATTTAGTAACGGGGGGAATATCCATTTGGCTATAAGTATCAATGTAATAATTAAAAGCAGAAGACAAGGTAATACTATGATTGCCAGGCTCAAAACTTAATCTCTTTTTATTTTTTCCGTTGATTCCAATTTGGTAAAAATGCTTTTCTAATGGACTAACCTCCGAAGATAAATAATATATCATTTGTTTTTTATTATCAACCCCTAAAATCTCTTGCACCTCAAAATTGCCTGTTGTAATTTGTTTAATCAGTTTGCCGTTCAGGTCATAATGGTAAATATGATTGAACCCATCTTTTTCGGAGGTCCATAAAAATTCTTTACCATTTTCCAAAAAGAATAACATATAATCAGTAATTTCTATATAAGTATCTGATTTTTCGGTTAGTATGATTTTATGAGAACCATCCGTAGTATTACACAAAAGCACCTCTACATGGTTTTGTAGGCGATTCATTCTCAAAACTGCAAGTTGTTCAGAGGAATAGGTCCAACGGATACGTGGAATATAAATATCTTTATCATTGCCTAAATCCATCGCAGACAAAGACTTATTTTCTAAATCATAAACATAAATAGAAATTTCAGAATTTTTTTCCCCTGCTTTGGGGTACTTAAAACGTTCTTGTTTGGGATATAATTCACCATAAATATCCATAGAAAATTCAGGAACTTGAGATTCATCAAATCGGTAGAAAGCTATTTTTTTTCCATCAGGAGACCATTCAAATGCTTTTGTAAAACTAAATTCCTCTTCATAAACCCAATCACATAGTCCATAAATAATTTTATTTTTTTCGCCGTCCTTAGTTATCCTTGTAATTTCTTTTGTGATGATGTCTTGAATATATAAATTGTTTTCATAAACAAAAGCCACCTTTCGATTATTAGGTGATAAAGTGGCATGTGACACGAGTTTTCCCTCAAAAATATTCAAAAAATTTTGGGTTTTGAGGTCTAAAATGGTAATAACTTCTTTGGTGGAATGTCTATAAATAGGTGTAACATTGCTTTTAAGAAGTAGAATATTTTCGTCTTGAGAGAACTCATAATCTTGAATTTTTGAAGGAAAAGACCCCTTGAAATTAGATACGTCTAAAATAATTTCTTTAAAGTTTTTGTCTAAAACATTGTATTTAAATAGTTTATTTCCATTGGATAGCCCTGTATAAAATTTATCATCTTTCATCCATCGGAATTTCTCAACTTCGGCAGGATAGAACTTGTATTCTATCCAAATGTCAGATAACGTGATTTGCTTTTTTTGAGCAAGAACCGAAGAGTAGATAAGAACAATAAAAAAGTATTTTTTCATACGTTATTTTGTTTCTGTTGTTTTGCTAATTTTTTTTCAGATAAATAGGTAGTTATAATTGGAATGACAGATATTATAATAATCAAAAGTATCACAAAATGAATATATTCTTTAATTCCAGGAATCCATTGCACTAACAAATAACCTGCGGTTAGCATGCTGGTAATCCATAAAATACCTCCCGATATATTATAAAAAACAAAAGTTTTGTACTCTAACTTAGCAACACCCGCAATCATGGGAGCAAAAGTCCTTACTATCGGGATAAACCGACCTAAAATAATAGCTTTGCCGCCATGTCTATCATAAAATTCTTTAGTTTTCTGAACATATTTAGGTTTAAAGAACCATGATTCTTCGCGTGTAAATAACTTTTCTCCCATTTGTTTGCCGATATAATAACCTGTTTGGTCACCGATTATTGCCGCAAAAATTAAGCTAATCAATAGTACAGGAAAACTAACTTCTAAAACCCCAGAAGAACAAAGTAAACCTGCTGTAAATAACAAAGAGTCTCCTGGAAGAAAAAATCCTATCATAAGACCCGTCTCTGCAAAAACTACTAACACCAAAGTAATTAAACCGCCCTTCGCTAAAATTTCAGGATTGATTAAATCCTTAAAAAAATAATACCACTCTATCAAAAAATCCATACCGCAAAAATAGAACATTATTCAATAATTTGTTTTTATATTCCTCATTTTTGTCAAAACTTCTTTATTTTACGTTAAGAAGTTTTGTATTGTTCACTAACAAAATCCATTTTGAATAGCTTAATATTTTTGTTTATTTTTGTGAATTGTTTTCAACGATGAGTATCGTAATCCAAAATATACATAAGTCTTTTGAGGAGAACCATGTATTAAAGGGAATAGATTTTGAATTTGAGCCAGGAAAAGTAAATATGATAATTGGGGCTAGTGGAAGTGGCAAATCAGTACTTACTAAATGTATTGTAGGTTTAATAAAGCCAGATAAGGGAGAGGTATTTTTTGATAATGTAAGTTTTTGGAAGCAAGATACCAAAACTAAAAAGAATATTCGCAAGAATTTCGGTATGCTCTTTCAATATTCTGCCTTATTTGATTCGATGACCGTAGCTGAAAACGTAGGGTTTCCTTTACGCATGTTTGATGTAAAGTTTACCGAAAGTCAAATTGAAAAACGTGTAAAAGAATGTTTAGAGCGTGTTAATTTACATAATGTAGAAAACAAATATCCTTCTGAATTATCAGGGGGCATGAAAAAAAGGGTAGGCATTGCTAGGGCTATTGCATTAAATCCTAAATATTTATTTTGTGACGAGCCTAACTCTGGATTAGACCCCCAAACCTCCTCTATCATCGATAAATTGATTTTAGATATCACTAACGAATATAAAACAACTACCGTGGTAATCTCTCATGATATGAATTCCGTACTGAACATCGGCGATAAAATTATGTTTATTCACAAAGGAAATAAGGAATGGGAAGGGCATAAAACTGAAATGTTACATTCTAATTCACAACCACTTAAAGATTTCTTATTTGCTTCTGAACTTATCGTGAATCAATATAAATTTGAACTTCATAACCGATGATTTTTTTTAGTGTATTGTTATTTTTAGTAGGCATTTTTATGGTACTTACTCGTAGAAATGCTGTAATGATGATTATTGGAATTGAGCTTATTTTTAATGCCGCTAATCTAAATTTTATTTTTTTTTCTAATCAGGACCCCAAGCATTATGGAATTTATTTTGTTCTGTTTGTGATTGCGATAACTGCTTCTGAAACAGCTCTTGGAATAGCTATTCTTTTGAATTTATATAAAACTCATAGAACTATTCAACTAGATGAACTAAATCATGATGTAGATTAAAATTCTGTTTTACAATTATTTATAAACTAAAATATTAAACTCATTTTCAAAAATCTAACTTTATTATAAAAAATGTTGCAATAAATTTTAAGAAGTAGTAATTTTGTTACTATTATGAGCATTTTCACAGAGATTATCCAATTAGAGCATGAGCAAGTGATGCTATGTTCAGACAAAGCAACACAATTAAAGGCAATAATAGCTATCCATAACACAGTTTTAGGACCTGCTTTAGGGGGAACGCGCTTCTGGAACTACACTTCTGAATCAGAAGCGCTTACTGACGTATTGAGGCTTTCTCGCGGTATGACCTATAAAGCCGCCGCCGCAGGGCTCAATTTAGGTGGTGGGAAAGCCGTTATTATAGGTGAACCCAACCTAATCAAAAACGAAGCTCTTTTAAGAAGGTTCGGTAAATTTGTAGAAAATCTTAATGGGAAATACATTACTGCAGAAGATGTAGGCGTGAACGAAAAAGATATGGAGCATATTCATGCAGAAACCAATCATGTTACTGGACTACCAATTTCTATGGGGGGCTCTGGAGACCCTTCCCCTTTTACTGCTTACGGTGTGTATCTGGGCATGAAAGCTACCGCTAAAAAGTTGTACGGTTCAGAAAACCTTTCCCGCAAAAAAATTGTAGTTCAAGGTGTTGGAAAAGTAGGCTATCATTTGATATCCCATTTAATCAAAGAAGGAGCAAAAGTTTATGCTTATGATATCCAGCAGGAAGCAATCCAAAAAGTTACTAAAGCCTTTAAAGTAATTCCTATTGATGCCAATAAAATCTTTGAAACAGATGCAGAGATATACGCTCCCTGCGCTTTAGGAGCCACTATTAACCCTGATACTCTGGCTATCATGAAGTTTGAAATGGTGGCTGGAGGTGCTAATAATCAACTTCTAGACGAACAAAGAGACGGGGATGCCCTATCTCAAAAAGGAATATTATATGCACCTGACTTCGTCATCAATGCAGGTGGTCTGATGAACGTACAAACGGAACTAGAAGGTTATTCTAAAGAAAGGGCTACTGAAAAAGTCGAATCCATTTATCAAAACATAATGCAGGTTTTTCAAATTGCTGAAAAACTGAATATCAATACCCAAAAAGCGGCTATCCATTTAGCCGAGCAACGCATTCAATCCGTTGGTAATATCAAGAAATTTATTTAATGCCAAGAAGAAGAGAAATAAGAGAAAAAGCATTACAAGGGGTTTATGCTTGGTTATTAACCCAAGAGGATCCCCGAAAAGTTTTTGACAAAGTATTGAGCAAATCCTATAAAAAACTTTTAGAAGATTTTGAGCGGTATTCTTCCAAGTATCCTGAGAACGATGCCCAGTTTCTACATGATTTGTTTTTTGGTGTTACAAGAAACTACGAGAATTATATTCAAGCTATAAAAGAAAAAGTAGAAAATTGGGATATTTCTCGAATTGCTGTATTAGATAAAGCCGCGATGTTATTAGCGCTTTCGGAAATAGAAAATTTTTCTAGCATTCCCGTTAAAGTGACTATCAACGAATATTTAGATATCATCAAAAATTTTAGTACACCTAAAAGCACTATTTTTGTAAATGGAATTATAGATAGTATTCATTTAGATTGGATAAAATCAGGAAAAATTCAAAAAAAATAAATTTAAGATAAATCAAATAAATTAGGTTTATTAAGATTAGCATAAGGTTTATTAAGGTGCTGATAGGCAAGGAGGGTAGCTTCTCTACCGCGAGGGGTTCTTTTGATGAGACCTTGCATGATTAGGAAGGGTTCATAAACTTCTTCAATGGTTTCAGGGTCTTCACCACAAGCGGTAGCAATGGTAGTCAAACCGACGGGTCCACCTTGAAATTTATCGATGATGGTAGTTAAGATTTTGAGGTCCATTTGGTCGAGACCTAAGGAGTCAACTTCTAGTGCCTTCATAGCAAAGAGAGTTATTTTCGTATCGATGATACCGGAGCCTTTAATTTCTGCGAAGTCACGGACACGTCTTAGTAATCGATTGGCGATTCGTGGTGTTCCTCTACTTCGGATAGCAATTTCATAGGCGGCGTTCTCTTCAATAGGGATATTAAGGACTTTTGCGGAGCGTTCAATAATTTTTTGGAGGTATTCAGGTTGGTAGTATTGTAAACGAGCATGAATACCAAAACGTGCAAGCAAAGGAGCCGTGAGAAGCCCAGCGCGTGTAGTTGCCGCAATTAATGTAAAAGGATGGATAGTAATTTGAATACTCCTTGCGTTAGGTCCGGATTCTACCATAATATCAATATGAAAATCCTCCATGGCTGAATATAAATACTCTTCAACGATGGGACTTAAACGATGAATTTCATCGATAAAAAGTACATCAAAAGGTTCTAGGTTAGTGAGTAGTCCTGCCAAATCGGCAGGTTTTTCTAATACGGGTCCGGAGGTAGTATGGATGTTCACGCCGAGTTCGTTTGCGATGATGTAAGATAAAGTGGTCTTTCCGAGCCCAGGAGGTCCATGCAAAATCACGTGGTCTAATGCTTGCTTACGCTTCTTTGCCGCTCTAACAAAGACTTCTAAATTTTCACGTAGCGAATCTTGCCCTGTAAAATCTTGAAAAGTCTTCGGTCTCAATACAATTTCTTCATTATCACTATACTGTGCTTCTAAATTTTCATTTCGCGGCATAATTATACTTTATTCCAACCTTTTTTTACGTTTTCTGTAATGAAATCCTTATAAATTTGATAAATCTGCTCCTTACTATTAGAAACTTTTACTTCTATGTCAAGTTCTCCAGATTTACGACCAGGGCTATAGTCTGTAAAAGTGGCTACGTAGGCAGGATAAATACCAGAATCTTCTTTATTTGTTTTCCATAAAAGAAATTTACGAACCGCCTTGATGCCTTTGGTTTCTTTTACATACACTGCTCGTTCTAAAAGTTCTGATTTTTCAAATTTTAAGTTTCTTTGTTCTAAGGAGGGAAGTTCTAACCAATCCGTAATTTGTGACAGCCTTAAATCAGTAGGATTAACAGCCTTATCATCTCTTATTCTTTCAAAAACAGGACTAATAACACTGAATGCAGGTATCCTATGAATAAGCTTATAACCTTCTATATCGTCAAATTGTAATATGGGTTTAAAAATATAGGGTTCTTCATGCGTTTCCGTGATGGCATCTAAAAAACCTATTTCTACGACAATTTCAGGTTTAACAAATTGAATAGCAATCCCTGATTTTACGGTCTCTAAATATTCACTATCTACTTGATAAAAGCGAAGTTTTTCAAAAAGACTTTTGCGAGTATCCGAGTTGAAACCTGTACCTACTTTGGCAAAAGGTAAAAATTTACCTTCTTCCAACATTAAAGCTACTAGTACATCCAAGATTTCACCTTCCTCTTTATCAGATTCCGCATATCCTATTATAACAGCATCTATCGTGTGATAAGGTTTGATTTTATAAGCGAAATTTTCCGCAGAGCGAATTACTAATCCCTCATTGCCCTCTTGTTGTACCCATTCCTTAAAGTAATGTTCAATTTCTGTACGAGACTCAATTTTTTGATGCTTGGGAATATTAACTTTTGAACCTTTACCAAAGATTTTATTCAGCTGATTAAATAATAAATCGGCTTTTTCGAAGTATCTATTATCCTCTAATTGGTAAATATCAAAAACAGAGATATGAATTTTTTCTAAATCTTTTTCGCTATCGGGAGAATCTAAAATTTTGGTAACCTCAAAAGAACGCGGTCTTGGAGAGTTTACATAAACTTCACAAGCGAAATATGCTCGGTTTATTTTATTTTTTGTCAGGGATTCTTGTATTTCTTTCAGAACAGGTAAACCCAAACGTACTTTACCACGTGGGTTCACCAAAAAACATTGTTCATCTTCCCAGAACAACATATAAAAATGCCCATCAATTTTTTGCGAAATATAGTAATATTCCGAACTTAAAATATGGATTGCTTCATGTATAGGCACAGAACGATACCTAGAAGCAACATTTTTTTTGTAATTAAGAGTAATTTTATGGTATTCTGTGTTTTCTATTGTCCCGAAACAATAGTCTCCAAAACTAACCTGTAACTTTTTGATATCAATCATTGGGAAGTCCTTTCAGTTCAATATTGGATAAATGCAAAATTAAGAGATATTTATCTTCTTGTATACGACCTTCCAAGAAACCTCTATAAGGTTTACCATTATTTGACAAAATTAAAGGTGCTCCTTTGTTATCTGCTCCGATAAGCATAAGGGCATTTTTTTCGTGTAATTGCTTTGCCATGTCATACAAAAAATCAAAAGTAATACCACTAGAATGTTTAAGTTGGTATTTACGAACAAAAACAAATTTTTTGATAGCTTCTGATTTAGGAATAAATTTACCTGTCCAGATTAAAGGTTTTCCTTCAACGGCAATATTAGCAAACACTTCTTCTGGAATTTTTTCTTCTATAGGTTCATCTTTTGGGTTGTATCTAATCTCACGAATGCTAACATGATGAATGATTTTTTGTTCTGGGTTTACTAAAATTTTGAAAGTATGTTTTAAAAATCTACCTGTCAACTCTAAATTGATTTCAGGGTCTTCGTTGATGAGAGCCTCTGCGAGAGCATTACCATCACCATATCTTTCTTTTAATTTGGATAAAGCTTCTTGGTTGGTAAATTTTACTACTTTGTAAGTATGAACTTTTTGTTTATTAGGGGTTAAGAATTGCCAACGCTTTGGGGCCAAAGTAAAATCTAATTTAACAAAACTATCTCTTTTTTTTTCGTTTGAAATATGAATATTTCTCATAGACTTTGACAAAAAGAAATTTACAGATAAATAGAAAAAAAACCTTCCCATGGAAGGCAGTTAAAAAAAGTGGAGATGGTGGGACTTGAACCCACGTCCGGCGAAGCTAAAAGTATAACTTTCTCCATGCTCAGTTATTTGTTCTATTTCGGTTTTTCATACTACAAATAACAAAAGTATTTCAAACCTAGCTCTTTGAGAGTTTAAGTAGTATGAAGAGCATCTACTACCGAGGCAATGTCAGCGATGTCTAAAAGAAACCCATTGCCCAATTTCTAATAGACATTAGCCGCAGTTAGGCAGCTAAAGAATAAGAAGTATTGCCGTTTATGGCTGATAGCGTTTTTGAAAAGTGTTGCTATCATCACTTTGCATGCTTGTTATACCTCTAATCAACCCGTCAATTCCATTCATCCCCAATTTTAAAGAACTTGTGATAAAATGTCTCATCTAGCGAATGCAAAAATAATACCAAAATTATTTTTTGTCAAGAGATACGAATTCAAAATTATGATTAGTAAAGATACAGATATCAGCGGCAATAGATAAACTTTCTTTCACAATTTGATAAGCAGAAAGATGGGGAGCAAATTTTTTCATGGCGATAGCGGCAGATAAAGCATACATAGCCCCGGACCCCACAGCGGCAATTTGATTATCGGGTTCTAAAACATCACCTGTTCCACTCACAATCAAAATTTCATTAGAAGAAGCTACCACTAACATAGCTTCCAACCTTCGTAAGAAACGGTCAGTTCTCCAATCCTTAGCTAATTCTACAGCGGCTCTTTTCAAATTATTTTGGAATTGATTTAATTTATCTTCAAAACGCTCAATTAACGTAAAAGCATCAGCTGTAGCCCCTGCAAAACCTGCTAAAATTTTACCGTTACCAATAATACGTACTTTCTTTACGTTGCTTTTAATAACGGTGTTTCCCATCGTGGCTTGTCCATCTGCACCTAATACAACCTCACCGTTGTGAATAATTCCGAGCACTGTGGTAGCATGAACAAAACTTTCTTTAGTGGGCATGCAAATTTTGGTCTTTTATACTATGCTTGTTGTTGGCTTTATTGAAATGGTATACCTCACCGTAGTTGGGGTTTTTGAATTTTTTGAGCCAGTCAAGACGTTTTTTTAGTTTGGTAGCATCTACCATTAACTTTTGTTTATCAAATTTAGCTTGTTCTCGATTACTAAAATTGATGTCGTATTCTTCACTCATTACAATAGCTTCCTCCGGGCAAACTTCTTCACATAAACCACAATAAATACAACGAAGCATATCAATTTCAAATTTTACAGGATAACGCTCTTTAACATTTTCGGTTTCTCCTGCCTGCATACTAATCGCTAAGGGAGGACATACTCTTGCACATAAACCGCATGCAACACATCGCTCTACTCCGTTCTCCGCAACTAAAACAGGTCTTCCTCTGAATTCTGGACCTAAAATAACTTTTTTTTCTGGATACTCCAAGGTAACCTTGGGTCTAAACATATGTTTAAATGTAAACCACATGCCTTTCAATACGGGTAGTACATAGGTTCTTTCCCAAAAATTTAGCGTTCTTTCTTTTGATAACTGTGCCATAACTTAAATGCTTTACGTCTTTAATAAGGAACAAAAGTACATAATAAAAGATTTGAATAAAAATTTTTTTATTTTAAGTTTGGTACAAGCTTTCACAAAAAATTTGAATAATAGGTTTATGGAATACTTTCAAGGTCTTCAAAAGAGATATCTAATAATTCGTATTGTTGGTAGTTTTGAAAATCATAATGCCACCATTCGTGTTCATTAGCTTTAAAACCGTGTTTTTCCATAATTCTTTTCAATAAGTTACGGTTATTGATAAAGGAACGCTGTACATTGTAGTATTGGTGTGATGCTTTAATGTTAAATTCATCATATTGAGAGGGCATAGGCACTTCTGTAGAGTCTTCGATATTTACAAGGGTTAAATCTACAGCAGTAGCACGGTTATGAACTGATCCGTAAACGGGGTTCGCAACATAGGGAGAGCCATTAGTCAATTGCCACATTTTTCGGGTAACGGAGTAGGGTCTGTAGGCGTCATATATTTTCAAGGAAAGTCCGAGCGGTTCAATTTCTTTTTGAATATTTGTAAGCGCCAATGCAACAGGAAAACGTGCATAGGCTTTTGCTTTACTGTAAATAGGAAACTTTAAAAAATTATTTGAGGTTGCATAGCGAATATCAATCATAATAGAAGGGCAGAATTTTTTTATGTCTACTAAGGTTTTACTAGGGTCCTTTTGTATAAGCTTTATATAATCGTTCAACGATGAAACCACATAAGGCTGATGAAAACTGGAAAGTAGAACGAACACAAAAAAACTAATTATTCTCCATTTCATCTTGTGATAAGATTTTTCTTTTTCGGGATTTTGCTCTTTCTTTTAAAAAGGTTCTCATGATAGGAATGGTGGTAACAATAATCAAAAAGATTATAATGTATTCTAAATAATGTTTAATTTCGGGAACAAAAACTCCTAAAAAGTAACCAATTAAAATTAGAGAAAAGACCCAGAGAACACCTCCTATAATATTAAAAAAAATAAATTTTTTATATTCGAGGTTAGCAACGCCCGCTAAAATCGGAGCAAAAGTTCTGATGATGGGTAAAAACCTTCCTAATACTAATGCTTTTCCTCCGTGTTTATCATAAAATTGTTTCGTAAGGGTTACGTACTCGGGTTTAAATAATAAAGATTCTTTTTTTTTGAATAGAGCTTTGCCCATTTTTTTTCCTACGTAATACCCAAAACTATCGCCCAGAACAGCGGCTGAAGTAACAGCAATTAGGACTGAGACAATAGAGTGGTCTAAAATACCCGTTGCCGTGAGTAGTCCCGCGGTAAAAAGTAAGGAGTCGCCTGGCAAAAAAAAACCAACCATAACTCCTGTCTCAGCAAAAATAACCAAAACCAGCAACGGTAGTCCACCATAATGGATAATGCTCTGTGGATGGGTTAGTTCTTTAATAAAATCAACAACAGTTTCCCAACTCATGAAATTTATACTGCAAAGATAGTTATTTTTTTACTTTTTGGTATTCATTTCTTAAATTTTCTACAATTTTGGTTTGTTCCATAATTTGTTTTTCTTTTTCGGCTTGTTTCTTTTTATTGGCTTCAATATTTTCCTCTTCTTTTTTTATAGTATTTTTGGCTTCTTCAATATTTTTCAGACTTTTAGACTGCTCTTGTTCAAGGTCTTTTTTCTCTTTTTCATAGTTCTTTAAGACTTTTTCAGCTTGCTCTAAACGATTTTTTAAATCATTTTTAATTACAGATTTCCCAAATTCCAAAAGATGCCCTTCCATAATTTTGTATTTATCGGCATGCATTTGGGTATTTAAAAAAGCTCCCCCCAAATCCACAAACATCACTAATTTTTGGGCTTTCCCTTTATTTATTACTTTTGCATATATATCGATTGTGTTAGCGGATACCTCTTTAATAAAAGCATCATCCGAGAAAACTTCATTATTCTTTTTATCGATTTTGGTTTTCCCTTTAAATTTATCTACCCAATCTTTAAATTCTTTAAGCAGAAAATCTTCCGATACCTCTGGAAATTCAATTGCAAGACCTTTCTGTGTACCTTTGCTCATACCCTCTAAAACTTCATCCACTCGAAGATTTTGTGCCTCTAAAAAGCTCGTAAATAAAATAATAATCCATAAGGTTACAATTTCTATCATAAATAATAAGACGTTTATGCATGCAAATATAACAAATAATGTGCTGTCCTCCACGAAAATTTTTATTATGTGAAATATTTTTTTTGAAATGTGGATTGTATAACAAAAATATCCATAATTTTGCAACAAAATAGATAAACAAAATATATAACCCATATGAATAAGTACATATTGCTTTTATTAGTTTTATTTTTAAATATCTTTTCGTCCTACGGGCAAGACATGAAGAATGCGGCAAACGTAAATTATGTCTTAGGCGATTTAGAAGTTTTAGACAAAATCGATTTAACAAAAATCTATGTTGCTAAGCTGAACAAATTATCCAGTATTACTCCTTACATTCCTTTTGGTGAATTACAACCCAAAACTCCAGCAGAACTAAGAATACCCGCTACCAGTATCAACGAAAAAGCTATGGAAAGTTATAGTAAAACAATCCAGGCTTACAATCAAGATTCTGATGCGGCTTTGAGTAATCTAATTCCTTATGCTGACAAAAAAGATATCATGGATGCCATCATGTTCATGCAAGAAATGATTGCTAAAATTGAATCAATGGGAGAAAAAATTAAAAATCAGTACAAAAAGGGTGGAAACTCTACCGAATAACTTATTTTTTATCTATTGTATGATTACTAGCTGATTTAAGTATCAGCGATTCTTTGGAATTTTACTTTGTAAAATAATTTTCAATAAATTTTGATAAATAAAAATAACATAAGATATGAAAAAATATTTTTTAACAATTTTTGTGTTCATTGCATTGATTTCTAATATCTTTGCACAAACTAACCAACCAGATATGGTTTATGTACTTGGTGACTTGGAAAAAATGGACAAGTTACAACTCACCAAGGTTTATCTAGCGAAATTGAACCGTTTAGTAAGAGTAAGTCCTTATATGTCTTTTGGTGTAATTGAACCTAGAGATACTAAAACTTTAAGAATCCCCTCTCACTCAATCAATGAAAAAAATATGGCTAACTACAAAAAGAAAGAAAAAGAATTCAATAAAGTAGTAGAAGACAACCTTTACAATATTATACCATATTCTGACAAAAAAGACATTATGGACGCTATCATGTTCATGCAAGAAACCATCCTCAAAATTGAAAGTATGAGCGAACGTATTCGCAACAACAACATGCCTGAAGCCCAATAAACTTAATGTAATTTAATTTCATTAAAGACTACCAGAATTTATAGGTAGTCTTTTTAATTATTTTCTTTTTGAAATGAAAAACGTAGAAATTATTGCTATTGGAACAGAAGTGCTAATTGGTCAAACTATTGATACCAACAGTGCCTGGATAGGAGAAAAACTTCAGATGGTTGGGCTTAACATTTTCAGGAAAACTACTATTGTTGATACTCCTGAATTGATAATACAAACATTACAAAAGGCTTATGAAGAAAATGATATTATCATTACAACAGGAGGGTTAGGACCTACGAAAGATGATATCACGAAAACCGCAATAGCAAAATGGTTAAACAAAAAATTGGTTTATCATGAAGCATCTGTTCAACATATTCAAGCATTTTATAAAAAAAGGAATCGTGAAGCCAATGAACTAGTGTTGAAAATGGCACTAATATTAGAAGGTAGTGAAGGGTTTGTGAATCCCGTAGGTGCTTCTCCTGGAATGATGATTCCGCTTCCTAACCACAAAGTTTTGTTTTGTCTTCCCGGTGTCCCAACTGAAATGAAAGCAATCTTTCAAACTTATGTAATGGAGATACTTAAAGCCCTCTCCCAAAGATATACCGAACACTTTCATTTACATCTAACCGGTTTACCAGAATCACAAGCATCATTTTTGTTAAAAGATTTTGAAAATTCTCTTCCTGAATACATGTCAATCGCATATTTACCGAGCTATAAACTACTTAAAATGCGTTTGGATTTAAATATAGAGAAAGATAATGAACATGCTAAACAAGAATTTAAAGAAAAATGCCAAGAAATGAGTAGTATTTTAGAGGACTACATTATTTCTTATGAACAAGAGACTCTGGAAGAGGTAGTCTTCCGCTTACTTTTAGAACAAAATAAAACGCTTGGAATAGCGGAATCATGTACAGGGGGAAATTTAATTGGTAGTTTAGTAAAATTAAGTGGTATTTCAAAAGTTTTAATAGGAGGAATAGTAGCATACAGTAACTCAGTAAAACAGAAGCAATTAGGGGTTTCTCATGAAATATTAGAAAATTATGGAGCAGTTTCAGAGCACTGTGCCTTGCAAATGGCAAAAGGTGTCAAAAACGCTATCCAATCTGACATAGGCATTGCAACCACCGGTATCGCAGGTCCAGACGGTGGAACCGACTTAAAGCCTGTTGGAACCGTTTGTATTGCATTATTTACAAAAAATTTTGAATTTGTCAAAACCTATCATTTAGGAAATAATCCTCGTGAAATTTTTATAGAACGTGTCATTGCTATAGCGTTAGAGAACTTAAGAAGATATCTACTTGGCAAACCTTTGTGATTTAAAATTTTAAAATATTTTTTAACTTTTCAAAATGTTCTGAATTTTTTCGTATAAAAATGAGAATATCACTCGTTTGAAATTGATAAAAACCATCGGAATAATATTGTTTGTTATTAGGGCAGTACCAAGTTTCTTTGGGTAGAAACACTTCTATTTTGGGGGTATCAAAGTAAGGATAAATCAATAAATCCTTACCTACTAAAAAGCCGTGATGGGTTTTCCATGAAGCCTCTAAATCAGGATATTCTAACAATAAATGCCGAACCACTGGTAAGCCAGTTTGCACCGCTTCTTGTACATACTGTTGAAAATAAAATTTCAATTGAAAATGAATTTTTGCCCACAAAGTAAAATGAGCTATAGCACTATCATGAGTATAAAATTGATAGTTTTTTTTAGGGATTAGTCCTTCATGCGTCCTGAAAATAGGGAAGAAAGCAGACATTTCCGTCCATTTTTGCATAAGTTTCGGTGTTCTTAGATATTTTGGGGTAAATCCGAAATTTATATTTGTATAACCTCCAATATCAGCGTGATTGATAGCAAAACCCGATAATCCGCCTGTTAAAATACCTGTTAAAGCGGAAGGCATACCATCATGTTTTTGAAAAGAGGTCATTTGGTCTCCTGCCCATAAGCTGTTCATGTTTTGAGCGCTGCCACTGAAAGCAGAACGATTAAAAAATAATATCGTAGTGTCTAATCCTAATTCTTGAATAGCTTCGCGGTTAATTTTAGCCCATTCTACAACATATTGATTATGAAATTCTTTTGATTTGCCGTAATATATTTTTGCTTTATATGGTAACCACTCCCCAAAATCTGCCATCCAACCACTTAAACCGTTGTTAATCATTTGATTTTGGATTACAGATTTTATCCATTGTCGCGTTGCGGGATTCGATAAATCTATTAAGTATGCTTTGAATCCACCCACCTTAATTTTATAGGGTTTATTTTTAACATTTTTAACTAAAAAATTTTTTTGAATAGCTTCTTTGGCTAAACTTCCTTTTGTAGATAAAAAAGGGTTAATATATCCCAACACTTTAATATTAAAATGTTTGTTTAAGCTATCACAATAGTTTTTAAAATCTGGATACTGTTTGAGGTTGGGGAGCCAGTTCCATTGTAAACGAGAACCATAGAAAGTTTTTCTTTTTCCTACCCAATCTTGAATCCACAGGGCAGATATTGGGTGTTCATACTTTTGTAGTTCCTCTAAAATTTTATTACATTTGTTTTTACCACCTTGCAATCCTAACCAAGAGCCATAAGCCCATTCAGGTAAAGAATGAAATCTACCTATAATTTGTGTAAATTTTTGTAATAATTCTTTGGGGCTTTGTCCATAAAAAATATGCATCGTTACGGCAGTATCCCAAATTTCCCAAGTAAAATATTCTGTACTTTCAAAATTGATTATTTGATAATTCGGAGATGAACAGTAAATCCCACGATTTTTATTAGAAAAAATAAAGGGAACAGGAGCATAAGTTGTGAACTCATTACCTTGAATACCCAGTTTTTTTGTAAGTTTAGAAACAGGCATATCACCTCTGCCTATACCTTGCTCTTCCACCCAAATCGGAACTTTATGCCCATTTAAAATTACATGAGAAAATTGCTCCCCTCCTCCTATAAAAAGTTCATTTTTTAAGGTTTTAAATTTTATTTGTATTCGATTAAATTTTGAAGTCTGAATTTTTAACTCAAATCCATATTCTTTATCGTAAATTTGTACGCTATGATATTCGCCATCAAAAGAATACGATTTATTGATAACCATTTTATGAAGATGAAAAAAGGAATTTGATTTTTTATCCTTGAAATGATAACTAGCCATTTTTTCTTTGACTTTTTCTTTACCTACTTGGAAATGTATATTTTCAATTTCAAAGGATTGTGAAAAAATATTTTGAAAAGCAATGATTGACAGCAACCCCAAAAAGATTAGAGTATTCATACATTCGCAAAAATCGTAATTTTTAGTTATAGGTGTTATATGTAGCGGATAAAATATTTAAATTTGCGTTCAGATAGAATTACGGGATGGAATTAGAGTGCATAGAAATAATAGGGGCAAGAGAACATAATCTGAAAAATATTGATATTCAAATTCCAAGAGACCAGTTAGTTGTGGTTACGGGGGTAAGTGGTTCTGGAAAAAGTTCATTAGTTTTTGATACCATTTACGCAGAAGGTCAACGAAGATATATAGAGACTTTTTCAAATTATGTAAGGCAGTTCATCGGAAATTTAGAAAGACCTGATGTTGACAAAGTAAATGGATTAAGCCCTGTGATAGCAATTGACCAAAAAACTACCAACAAAAACCCTCGTTCAACTGTTGGAACGGTAACTGATATATATGATTTTTTTCGTCTGTTATATGCAAGGATAGGAGAGGCTTATAGTTACGTCTCTGGGAAGAAGATGGAACAACTCTCCGTGAACGAAATTTTGAACAGAATTTTAAGCCAGTATAAAAAACATAAAATTTATATTCTTGCGCCGATTGTAAGAGGAAGGAAGGGACATTACCGTGAAGAGTTAAGAAAAATTCTTCAAATGGGTTATCAGGCTCGTATAGATAAAAAAATTATTGATATAAAGCCAGGAATGAGTTTAGAGCGTTACAAAGTCCATGATATAGAAGCGATAATTGATAAGGTAGAAGTAAATGAAGAGAATGCCTCTCGAATAGATAAATCAATAGGACTGGCGCTGAAACTTGGGAAAAAAACAGTAATTATTCATGATGAAACTACGAAACAGGATAAACAATTCAGTTTAGCCCTAATGGATCCTGAGTCTGATTTGAGCTACCCCCCCCCAGACCCCAATAGCTTTTCTTTTAATTCGCCCTACGGGCAATGCCCTAAGTGTTTAGGTTTAGGAATGTTTCTTGATATTCCTATTGAACAAATTTTGCTTCATCCTGAAAAATCTCTACTGAAAGGAGCTATTCCTTTATTAACTGAAAATGAATATTTTGAAGACATTTTAGATGTCGTAAAAGCCTTTTGTAGAGAACAAAAAATTGATATCAAAAAACCTTTCAATACTTTTTCAGAAGCAGTTCAAGAGCATTTAATTTACGGTGAGCCTGAAATTAATGCTGAAGAAGAAAACGAGGAGGTTTCTTTGATGGAAATTTATATTGCTAATCTTTCTCGGTATAAAGGAATAAAAAATTATCTGATTTCAGCTTATAACAATGGAAATCAAAATATTCAAAACATCATCGAGCCCTACATACGACAGGTGAACTGCCCTGCTTGTAATGGAGCCAGACTTAAAAAAGAAAGTCTATACTTCAAAATTGCAGGGAAAAATATCCATGAAGCTTGCTCGCAAGATTTAGAGCAACTTTTACAATGGATAAACGATTTGCCTAATCATCTAACGAATAACCAAAACCTAATTGCCAAAGAGCTAATCAAAGAAATAAAACAACGCCTTGAATTTCTTATTCAGGTAGGTTTAGGATATCTAAATTTACAAAGACCTTCTGCTACGCTCTCAGGTGGTGAATCGCAACGTATTAGACTTGCTACACAAATTGGTACTCAACTTACAGGAGTTACCTACATTTTAGATGAACCTAGTATCGGTCTACATCAAAGAGATAATTTTAAGCTAATAGAATCATTAAAATCATTAAGAGATTTGGGAAACTCGGTTTTGGTAGTAGAGCACGATAAAGATATGATGTTACACGCTGACTACATCATTGATATCGGTCCGGGAGCAGGAACCCATGGTGGGCATATTGTAGGTCAGGGAAAACCTCAAGATTTTATTAAAATTGAAGGCAATATCACTGCTGACTATCTGACAAACCGTAAAACGATTGTAGTACCTTCTAAACGTCGTCCTATAAACCCCGAAAAAAAAATTGTTCTACAAGGAGTAAGGGGGCATAATCTAAAAAATTTAACCGTTGAAATCCCTTTAGGCTTGTTAGTATGTGTTACTGGAGTATCTGGCTCCGGAAAATCATCTTTGATACGTCATACTCTATATCCTATTCTTCATAAACATCTTTACGACTTTCATAAAGAGTGTTTACCTTACGATAATATTTTAGGATTAGAACATATTGATAAGGTTATTGAAGTAGACCAAAGCCCTATTGGAAGGACACCTCGTTCAAATCCTGCAACTTATACGGGGCTATTCACACTGATTCGAAATTTATTTGCAGAATTACCCGAATCAAAGATTAGGGGCTATACACCCGGGCGTTTTTCTTTTAATATTAAAGGGGGGCGTTGCGAAACTTGTAAGGGCGGTGGTATGCAAATCATTGAAATGAACTTCTTACCAGATGTGTATGTACCTTGCCCCGATTGTAGAGGAAAACGTTACAAACGTGAAACCCTTGAAGTTCGTTTTAAGGGAAAATCTATCAATGATGTTCTAGAAATGACTGTTGAAAATGCTATTTCCTTCTTTGAAAATCAACCTTCTATCCGTAAAAAATTAGAGGTACTAAATGATGTCGGGCTAGGCTATCTTACGATAGGACAGTCCTCCACTACTCTATCCGGAGGAGAAGCCCAAAGAATGAAAATCGCTACAGAACTCTCCAAAAAAGATACTGGTAAAACTTTTTATATTTTAGATGAACCTACCACAGGTCTTCATTTTCAAGATATCGATAAACTAATTCAAATTCTTAATAAGTTAGTAGGCAAAGGAAACACCGTTTTAGTCATAGAACACAACTTAGATGTAATTAAGATGGCTGATTATATCATCGATATGGGGCCCGAGGGAGGTAGTAAAGGTGGAGAAATAGTAGCTTGTGGTACCCCTGAAGAAGTGGCAAAATCACCCCATTCTTACACAGGAAAATATCTCAAAATTGAGTTAGAGAAAAGTATTTACTCATGTTAATCTTTCATATTACCACACCCGAACTTTGGCAAACTGCTTTGAACCGAGGCATCTATGAATGCCCCTCTTTAAAAGAGCAAGGTTTTATACACTGTTCTACCTTAGAACATTTATTAGAAAGTGCAAATATTCACTTTAAAGACGCAGAATGTAACGAGTTAGTGGTACTGCATATCCCTGAAAAAAAAGTAAAAAAAAACTTGAAATGGGAAATTACTCGCAATGAGATTGCTTTTCCACATATTTACGGAAAAATTCCGTTGGAGGTCATCCAAGATATCAGTATATTAGAACGGAATACAGAGGGCTCATGGGTTTTTTCAGAATAGAAGTTGAAGGACTACCTATCCAAAATTTAAATCTTGCTATTTAAAAACAGGCTCAACAGAATTTTTATATAGTTGAGCCTGTGATTGTTATGATTTTTGAATTTTACAGGATACTACTGATAGGCTTCTATAGGAGGACAAACACAAACTAAGTTTCTGTCTCCGTAAGTATTGTTAATTCTTGCTACAGAGGGCCAGAATTTATTTTGTTTTAGGTAAGGTAGAGGGAAAACTGCTTTTTCACGAGAGTAAGGGTGTTTCCATGTATCAGCAGTTACCATTTCTGCGGTATGAGGAGCATTTTTGAGCACATTATCTATTTTGTCTGCTTTACCTTCTTGAATTTCTTGGATTTCATGATAAATACTAATCAGGGCGTCGCAGAATCTATCCAGTTCTTCTTTGGGTTCGGATTCGGTGGGCTCAATCATAAGTGTTCCTGGGACAGGGAAAGAAACCGTTGGGGCATGAAAGCCATAATCCATAAGTCTTTTTGCTACATCTTCTACTTCAATACCGCAGGTATGTTTGTATGCCCTTAAATCAAGAATAAATTCATGGGCACAAAAGCCATGAGTTCCTTTATAGAGGACTTTATAGTAAGGCTCGAGGCGTTTCATCAAGTAGTTAGCATTTAAGATAGCGTATTGAGTAGCTTTTGTGAGTCCTTTCTCGCCCATCATGTTAATATAAGCATAAGGAATCAATAAAATTAAAGCGGAAGAGTACTGGGAAGCGGCAACAGAAGAAATATTTTTATCATTAGGTTTTCTTTCAAATACAGATTTAGGGAGGTAGGGAATAAGATGTTTAGCAACGCATATAGGTCCCATGCCAGGTCCTCCGCCACCATGAGGGATACAGAAAGTTTTATGTAAATTTAAGTGGCAGACATCTGCACCAATCTTAGCAGGAGAAGTTAAACCAACTTGTGCGTTCATATTTGCACCATCCATATAAACTTGCCCGCCGTAAGCATGTATTAAAGAACAAACCTCTTGAATTGCTTCCTCAAAAACACCATGAGTGGAAGGATAGGTAACCATAAGCCCTGCAAGATGCTCTTTATGTTGGTCTGCTAACTGGCGAAGATGCTCAAAATCAATGTTTCCATTTTCATCACATTTCACGACCACGACTTGAAAACCAGCCATCACCGCAGAAGCAGGGTTCGTTCCATGCGCAGAAGCTGGAATTAGCATGATGTTTCGGTGACCCTCACCTTTATCTTTTAAATAAGCTTTTATGACTAATAAACCCGTATATTCTCCTTGTGCTCCTGAGTTCGGTTGAAAAGAAACACCCGCAAATCCAGTTATCTGACATAATGCCTTCTCTAATTCTAAAAATAAAGTGTGATAACCATTCGCTTGATTCTTAGGAATAAAAGGGTGCATATCCGCAAATTCAGGCCAAGTAATTGCCAACATTTCCGTAGTAGCATTTAGTTTCATAGTACAAGAGCCTAAAGAAATCATAGAGGTAGTTAAACTTAGATCTTTCTTTTCTAAACTCTTAATATATCTTAAAAGTTGGTGTTCAGAATGATAAGTATTAAAAATAGGATTTTCTAAGTAGGGCGTATTTCTTTTAGCGAAATCAGGAATATTGGGTTTTACCTCATTCGCAATTGCATATACATTCGGGATATCCTGAACTCCGTCTAAACATCTAACAAAAACTTTAACAATAAGATCTAGATCCTCTAACGTAGTAGTTTCATCGATTGCAATACCGACGGAAAGGTCATCAAAGTAACGGAAATTGATTTTTTCTTTATGGGATTCTAACTTGAGGATATCACACTTGATACCTGCATTATCATTGAATTCAATTTTGAGGGTATCAAAAAAATAGTTATGTTCTTGGTAGAGACCGATTTGCTGTAAGGCTTGCAATAGTATTTGAGCTTTATGATGGATAGTAGTAGCAATATATTTTATACCATCTTTGCCATGATAAACGGCGTACATAGAAGCCATGATAGCAAGTAAAACTTGGGAGGTACAGATATTAGAAGTAGCTTTTTCACGTCGGATATGTTGTTCACGGGTTTGGAGAGCCATTCTTAAAGCGTATTTTCCGTTTGCATCAATAGAAACGCCTATAATTCTTCCGGGGATCACTCTTTTAAAATCTTCGGTAGTAGCAAAAAATGCGGCATGGGGTCCACCATATCCCATAGGCACTCCGAAACGTTGAGTAGAGCCAACTGCCACATCAGCCCCTAACTCACCAGGAGATTTGATTAAAGCCAAAGCAAGCAAATCCGTAGCCATAACTACGTAAATATTTTGGCTTCTCAAATTTTTTATGATAGCAGAATAATTCTCTATTGCGCCATTGGTATCAGGGTACTGAATAAGACAACCGAAATAATCATCATTTTTGTAATCGATTTCGTGTACATTTCCAATTTTTAGTTTGATGTCAAGAGCTTCTGCACGCGTTTTTAGTACATCAATAGTTTGAGGATGCACGTTTTCTGAAACATAAAAAGTATTACCTTTATTTTTTGCACGAGATTGCCCGTAGACCATAATCATAGCTTCCGCGGCAGCAGTGGCTTCATCTAACAACGATGCATTCGCAATAGGTAAACCTGTTAAATCCGATACCATCGTTTGAAAATTTAATAAAGCCTCTAATCTACCTTGTGAAATTTCTGCTTGATAGGGGGTATATTGCGTATACCAGCCCGGATTTTCTAATATATTTCGCTGAATGACTGTCGGCGTGATGGTGCCGTAGTATCCCATGCCAATATAAGACTTAAAAACTTTGTTCATTGATGCCAAAGATTTTAGTTTTTTAAGCATCTCATACTCTGTCAATGGGGAGGGTAGTATTAGTTGTTTATTTAAACGAATTTTTTCAGGTACCGTTTTCTCAATGAGTTCCTCAACCGAATTTACTCCTATAGTTTTCAACATCTCTTCTGTATCCTTTTCACTCGGTGATATATGACGACGTGAAAAGTCATAAAATGAATGATTTTGCATTATTGTATGAACTTAATTTATCGCAAAATTACAAACAAAAATTCAATTAAAATAATTCTTCCGATAAGCTCGTAACAGAATTAAAATGGGCTTAAGAAAATTAATGAAAACCATTTCATAAATGACCACTACGCTCTCTATAGTAAAAAACTCACCCTAGAATAGGATAAAAATTGAACGGTTGTAATTATTATTTTGGTTAAACCCAATAGAATTACTTAATTTTGTGGCATCTTATGAACGTCTTTGTATTATTAGCTATATTAAGTCTTACACAGATTATTCATGCACAAAACGCATCGATTAAAGGTACAGTAAAGGATGCTAACGGTGAGCCTATTGTCGGGGCAACGGTTTATCTACCAGAACAAAAAACTGGTACTTATACAAACGACCAAGGTATTTATTCCTTTTCTAAATTACCCGAAGGTGCTATAGTTTTACGTTTTACTTATCTGGGGTATGATACCGTTTATCAAACTATTGAACTAAAAAATGGCAAAACTTCTGTTTTGAATGTAACCCTAAAAGAAACAGCTATGGATTTAGCGACAATAGAAATTGTAGATGAAAAAATCAATCAACTTGAACCGAATAAAGTGACGTCAGGGCTTGTCAAAATCTCTTCTAAAGAAATCAACCTCATACCTACATTAGGTACTCCAGATTTAGCGCAGTACTTACAGGTGGTTCCGGGAGTAGTTTTTACTGGTGACCAAGGCGGACAACTCTACATTCGTGGTGGTACTCCCATCCAAAATATGACCTACCTCGATGGTGCCATTGTTTATCAACCCTTTCATTCTATTGGTTTATTTTCTGTTTTTGATACTGATATTTTAAGGAACGTGAACGTCTACTCTGCTGGTTTCAGTGCTGAATACGGAGGAAGAGTTTCCTCGGTTATGGACATTGAAACACGTAATGGCAATTTCCATAAGATTTCAGGTAAACTCCATACTAATCCCTTTACCTCAGGCGGTATTCTTGAAGGTCCTCTCTTCAAAATGAACGGGCAACCTGCCGCTTCTTTCCTTTTATCCTCCCGCGCTTTACATATCGATAAAACCTCCACTAAATTGTATAGTTACATTAACGATACTATTGGTTTACCTTTCAATTTCTTGGATTTATACGGCAAAACTACCTTCGGATCGGGGGCAAATTCTATCAACTTATTCGGTTTTTATCAAATGGATAACGTAAACTATGGGTTCCCTTCTAATTATAAATGGAAATCCTTTGGTGGTGGTACGCAATTCCGTTTCCTCCCTGCTAACTCTTTGATGAACATCTCCGGTAATATAGCTTTTTCTAATTATAAAACTACCCTGCAAACCGTAACCGAAAACTTTGATAGATTTTCTCAAATTGGCGGTTTTAATGGTAGTCTCAACTTTGGTTACATCTTTAATTCAGTTGATGAATTTAATTATGGGCTTCAATTTTTAGGATTCCGAACCGATTTTGTATTTACTAACTCTTTAGGTTTAATTACCAGCCAACAAAATAATAATACCGAAGCCGCCGGCTATTTTAAATATAAAAAAGTATTTCGCAAAAAAATTGAGCTTCCTAATGGGGAAGTCTCGTATATCTCAAGATTTGTGTTTGAACCTAGTATTAGGCTTCATTATTATAACGACCATAGCTATATATCTCCTGAACCTCGTTTAAAAGTTAAAATTAATCTTGGAAAACTGGGAGTGAACCTTGCAACGGGATTATATTCCCAAAATTTAGTTGCCGCTACCTCAGATAAAGATATTGTTGTTTTATTTCAAGGCTTTTTGAGTGCTCCCGAAGCCGCCGCTAATCAACGTTATAAACATAATCTACAAACAGGCTTTCACTACCTTTTAGGATTGGAATACCCAATCGCTGACCATTTTACTGCCATCATAGAAACTTGGTATAAAGGCTTTCAACAAGTTACCAATATTAATCGTGATAAGATGTTTCCCGCTGACCCTAACTTCATCACTGAAAAAGGTTGGGCTTACGGTGCCGATATAGTGCTCAAATATCAAACCCCAAAAATCTTTGCTTACGCTACTTATGGATGGGCAAAAGTCCAACGTGATGACTTTAAAAGAATTTATTACACCGTCTTTGATAGAAGACATACTGCTAACCTTGTCCTTGACTACAAAATAGGTGATTTTATCCAACAATCGCTTGACGATAAGCAAATTAAATCTGTAAAATTCAAAGATTCTAAATGGGAATGCTCTACACGCTGGACGTTAGGCTCGGGATTTCCTTTCACACAAACCCAATCTATGTTTGAAAAACTTCAATTTTTTAGTAATGGCTCTCAAACTAACTACACCCAACAAAATGGTACACTTGGCTTCGTTTTAAGTGATGACTACAACGGTGCTAGGTTACCTTTTTATCATCGTTTAGATATTTCCTTAAAAAGACGCTTCCTGATTAAAGAAAAAATGCTTTTAGAAATCAATGTAAATGCCATTAACACCTACAATCGCCAAAACATTTTTTATTTTGATAGAATACGTTACTCGCGCGTAGACCAACTGCCCTTCGTACCAACAGCTGGCATTGTATTGAGTTGGTAATCTATATGTATGACCTTATCATAGTTGGAGGGGGGATAGTAGGTTTAACAATATTGAAAGAAGCTTTACAAGCAGAAATGCGAGTTTTGTTAGTGGATGCCCAGGAAATTGGAAAAAATACATCTTATGCGGCAGCAGGAATGTTAGCGCCTATCAATGAATTAGAACATGGGGAAGAAAAACTGCTCTTCGTCGGGCAAAAAAGCGTCCCAATTTACTTAGAATATGAACATCTGCTCGGAGACATTGGACTTAATCCTAATGGAACAATAGAAATTGCAATCACTCCACAAGATGCCCAATATCTAAATCGTGAATTTGCTTACCGTAAATCATTAGGATTGAACGTAGTATGGTTAAACAAAAATCAACTATTAGAAAAGGAACCTTGTTTAAGTCCACAAGTTTGTGGGGGAGTATTCTCCGATTCAGAGTGGCAAGTGGATAATCGTTTATTATTACAAAAATTAAAAGCATGGGCTATTCAGCAAGGTGCTACCCTCGTAGAACATCAAAAAGTCATAGGATGGCAATACCACCAGTCGTATGTTAATGTTCAATCTGAAAAAAATGCTTGGTCGGCACGCATTGTTGTTTTTACTATGGGCTTTACAAATGATGAAAATTTCCCTTTACCTTATGTTGTCTACCCTATTAAAGGACAAATGCTAAGCGTTAAACCTAATCCTAATTTACTTCAATTGGAGCATGTGATACGTTTTAAGACCCGAACCCTCGGAAATGGATACATCGTACCCAAAAAGGATAGAATCGTATTAGGTGCTACAAACGAAGAAATGGGAAATGACCTTTTCATTACTGCGGGAGGAATATTGGATATACTACGTAAAGCTTACGCAGTTGTTCCTGCTATTTACGATTTGCAAATTGACGAAATCTGGGCAGGTTTAAGACCTTCTACCCACGATAGGCATCCTTTTATCATAAAAGCCCATCAAAAAAATGTATTCTATATCAACGGTTTTTATCGCAATGGTTTTTGTTTGGCTCCCTTTTTCGCTCAAAACTTTATCAAAATAATTAAGGGCCAGAACCCTGACCCCTCCATCCTTTCTTTTATCCGCTATTTGTAATTACTCTCTCCTGAGCATTTTTTGTACTTTAATCGACCCAGATGGAGAAACTATCTTGACAATATATAATCCATCCCTCCAATCATATGCAGGAATAACCCATTTCGGAGTAATTGCTTTACTTTCATAAACTACTTGACCTAATTCATTGAAAACTATAACTTCTGAATTTAATTCTATACCTTCAACCGTAAATTCATTGTGGAAAGGATTGGGATAGACTTTTTGTGTCTCCGTAATCCATACAGATTGAGTTTCAGTATGTAAGGTTTTACCGTTCCAATCTTCCATGACCAGTTGATAGTAAATGAGTTCACCACCCAGTTCGGTATCTATTCTCTCATAAGTAGCGATTTGATTATCATTATCAGTGAGAATATTTTCTGCGAAAGTAAACCAAGTTTCATCGTTGTAAGATTTAAGGATTTTAAATTTACCTTTATGGTTTAAATTATCATTTTGCCAAGCGAGATTCACAAAAGGCTGGGATTCATTTAAGTAATAAGCTTTGAAGTGCAAATTGAGAACAGGTAATGGAGTTCCATATCCGAGAAAGAAGATGCCCATATTATTTGTTCCAGATGCACTTCCTGCAAAGTTATTGCAAGGATTTGAGTTGTTATTACAACCGGCTTGACCATTAAGCGTTTGGAAAATTGAATTCGCAGGTTGAGCGGGAACTGATGCAAAAATAGCCCCTTGCCCTCCTGCACCACCGCCACCGTGTGTAGAGGAGTTTACAGTTCCACCATTCCCGCCATTGGCTCTTATTATTAATGGACATGAAGATGACAAAGTATAATTTTCAACTTGAAGAATAATGGTTCCACCAGCACCTGCACCACCAGCACCATCAATTCCACTGCCCACCGTATTAGATGCGTTTAAACCGTTTGCGGATATTACCCTACTAGGGCAGCCCGTAGTTACGATTTGATTAGCTTTTATAAAAATAATTCCACCACCATTTCCACCGGCTGTTGCAGCAGTATTGTTTTGTTGCCCACCGCCACCACCGCCTCCCATAAAAATGCGTTTTTCGGTAATAACAGAACTTAAACTAATACCACCATATCCATAACCGCCTGTCGAAACAGGACAACCGTCAAATGTTGCATTCCAACCGGGTCCTCCTCTTCCTCCAGCAGTGAAATTTCCTCCTCCGCCACCACCCGCATTAATGTGATTACCTCCACCACCTCCATTTAAAATTTTTGCCCTTGCATTATTGTAAGTAGTAAGTGTGTTTCTATAAATTCCTTCACCTTTAAATCCATGTCGATTATCATTTGCTCTATAAGGGGTTGCATAACAACTAGTTGACCCGTCATAATAATCAATAGATGTTGCGCCTCCTCTAAATCCAATTCCATCTGCAGTAATATTATGATTTAATGTTAAAGTACCTGGCACTTCTAATGCTACTATCCCTCCAATATCCCCATTCCATGCTAAACCTGTAATATTGCCCGTAGTTGTATAATGAGGAGCACCTAATCTTCTGAAACTCACTAATTGAACACGACAATTTACACAAGTATTGTATGTATTACTTATGGCATTCACTTGAATAGTAGGTAAGCTTTTATTCGTGATGGTTACTACCTCGTAATTTCCCGCTGAACCGATAGAAGCCAAATCACCAAAAGATGCATCATCAGCCGTATTAGACCCAATCACATCATCTTGCATCTGTATTAAAATTGCTTTTTCCCCAACATTAAAAGTATGAGCACTTTCATTTACACTCGCTAATGTCAAGGTCGTACCTGATATAGCTGTTACGCGTGCATACGCATTAATCACTTGTGCACTTAATGAATTAGATAAAAACAACAATAAAGCAACTAAATAATTGATTTTCTTCATATATGTACGTTTGGTTATTTGAATAGTTATACGCACAAATCACGAAAAGGTTACAAAAAATTACTCTACCCAAATTTTTTCAACAGTTTGACTTCCATCAGGTAAGAAAATTTTCAGTAAATATAGTCCTTGTGAAATATTAGCAGTTTTTAGTGAAATTATTTCTTCATTTCTTTTTTCAGAAAGGATAATTTTGCCCGTTATATCGGTCCATTGAAACTCTAAAGAAAGGTTTAAAGGATTAAGGATTGTGATTTGATTTTTTTGCTGAGAGATAGAATAAAGTTTAGGAGGAGAAATAGCTTCTTGGATTTCAGAGAATATGGAGCTACCATCGTTTAATACTGCTTGTATTCGGAAGAATTTATAGGAATGTTTAGCGAAATGGAAACTGTACTCATTTTGTGATTTTTGAGACGGAATTTTTGTAATATTGTGAAAATCATTTAAGAAGTTAGCAGCTTGAACTTGAAAGAAAACAATAATTTCAGAGGGGATTTTCCATAATAGTTCTAAGTGATTTGATTTTTCAAAGATACGGAAATCCTCAAAAGCAATAGATAAAGGATTACAATTGAGTGCATCTATATCGGAGGTAGTTAAGTTAATACAAATTTTTTGGCGGCAATCTAAACATTGTGTAGGACTATTGGGTAAATTTGCGATGATTATATACTCTCCTGGAGTAGTGATAGGCACACTACCGAGCGTATTGGAAGGAATAGTTTCAAATAATAAACTAGGATTATCAGGACCGAACACGGAGATAGTAGAACTACCCGAAAAAGCAGAACTGATTTGGCAAAAATTAGATATCCCTATAAAAACTGTTTGGGTACCATTACAAGCAATGTAATTGGGAGCAGGGGCTGTTACATTTAATTGCGTTCGAGGTGAAATAAAAGGACCATTAAAATAATTTGTACAGCTATTTGGTCCATAGTAAGCGTAGCATCTTCCAAGATGATCGATTGTTAGCCCATAAAAAGTTCTAATAAATTGAAGCGGCAGAGAGGTAGTAGTAAAGGAATAACCACTACAACCTGGTAACAAATCAGCGGAGTTTGAGCAGTTTATAAATCTACTCCCTGACCATCGCCATCCAATGGCGGGAGTTCGCCCTGCACTCGTAACCTTACTTAATAGAAATGATTGTGCAGTAGTACCTTTATTGTAATTAACTTGTACACTACCGAAACTGGGCTCAAAATCAGTTAAACATTCATAAACAACAAAGTAGCTAATATTATTGGATAACCAATCTGCACAAAGTGCATCACCGCCTTCAGAATCACAGAGATTATAACTAGTAGGTAAACTAGCCCCACTCGTATTGACACTCTGAAAAGAAGCATTCTGAGAAGTAAATATCTCTACCCCTCTCTCTGCTTGATTAACGCCCCTTCTACTACTCCCTACTCCAGATGCAACGTGCATAGTAGAGGTACTAGAACCTACGTTTTCATCGTTATTATCTTCCCCAAACCCGCACATCTTGATAAACGAAATTCCACATGGAATAACTTGATTCCCTGATGTTACCACAGGATAATCTACCGCTAAATATCTTCCTGGGTTAGTACTGCTGGCATTATTACAACTTACACTCTGCAAATATACTATCCTAAACCGAAAGTTATTCGTAAAATAAGCACTATTGACCACAAAACCAGATGGAGCAGTATTCGTAGAAGCAAAAGTATAAAAATTTCCCGGAGAGGTTGCACTTCTAAAAACGGTAATACATACTCTACTCCAAGTCCCTTCCTGTATCCAAAAGGTATTAGAAGTAGCGTTAAAGCACATGTCTGAGTTCAATGATGAAGTATTTAAACGCATTCCGAGTGACCATGTTGTTCCTCCATCTGCTGAAAAATCTATACGTGCTTCATTCCCTGTACAACTACCCCAACTATTCATTTGCCCGCAGGAAGTTTCGGACGCATTTAACCAGATTTGTATCTTGAAAGATTCTACCGTAGAAAAATTAAACGATGGGGAAACTAAAGCAGGATTATTCATTCCTCTTAAAACTACATACGATAAATTCTGCGTTACATTCGGCCTACCATCAAAATTACCCCCCAATTTTTGGCTTCCTGAAGTTACTAAATTAGCGATATTACCAATACAAAAATAGTTCGTTCCTGCACATCCTCCCGAGCAATTGGGTTGTACCAAACCATGTCGAGGACCAAAAATATCGTTGGCTAAGGGAGACCCCGCTGTCGTAGGGCTCGGTGCACTAGCAAAAGCCCAACCAAAAGGTAAGCCAGACGTAGAAAAGGTAGTTGTTCCCACAAAATCCCAAGTCTGCCTTATCCCAGGATTGGGGTCAAAAATACCTATGCTCGCACAACTCGTACACGTAGCCGGTTGGGGTACATCCTGCGGACAGTTAATATTCGTCTCTCCAATATTATTGACCCAATTCCCACAATCCGGGCACTGCGAATATAATTCATAACCTACTAAAAAATATACAAAAAGTAAAACTTTTTTCATATAAACTCAACCACGAAAATAAATTTTTTTTCTCATCTAACAAAATTTATAACATTTTTTTAATCTGAAAAGAAAAATGGAATTAAAAAATAAAATTGGTATCTTTGCTTCAAAATAATAAAATGAAAATTATACTATTCCTCATTTTAAGTTCGTCCATTTTCAGTTGTAAAAAAGAAAAGAACACTCAAACGGTTAATCATAACCTAAACACTAATAACAACTCGCCCTACGGCACAGTTGAAAATACCTATGGTTTCAATTTGTTAAAAAAAATATCAGGCAGGACCTCTAACCTCAACTACTATGATTGGTAATTTCCCCGAGTGGAGGAGTGTAAGACCTATTTCTGCCGCACAAGTTTCGGGAAAGAACGAATTGGATAAACATAACGGTATTTTTTTAGGTTTCTTCACCGCTAAATATAAAAACGAGTATCGTTTATGTTTTCGTAATGGAGGGCTTTTCAGAGGACGGTCTTATTTTTGCTTTGTTGAAATAAAAAAAGGAATAAGTCGTGCTCATTCTGAAGTGATTTTTGTGAAGAATAGTATATATTTACGTTCTTACACTAATAAAAATAATACACTGCAAACAGTCCTGCATATGAGTTGGGAAGCAAAATTACAACATACTTCTGCCCAAAATGCTATCCATTTATTTCAATTCCCTAAAAAAGAATTAGTAAAAGATTTTTCTACGACTTTCGATGGTGCCGCCGAATCCATTTATTTTGCATCAGGACTTGATCCCTACAAAGAAGCTAATCACCCCTATTTAAGTAAAACAAATGTTTCTTTTACTTTGGCTTCTAATTTAACTCCCAACCCAAATAAAAACGTGTTTTTAGTGATTACTTCTCAACCGCTTATGAATGGTATTACATATATCCCACAAAACTTAAAATATCAAAACAGGTATGTTCAGGTCAAAGCAAGTGAAAACTCCTTTACTTTCAATTATATGCACCCAGGCACTTACTACTTGTATGCTTTATACGATAATGATGGAAATGGAAGCATCGGAAATGGTGACTGGATGAACGCAACCACAACCCCATTTACTCTAAATCCCCACACAGAATTCAATATTACTACTAACATCAATTTTATTATTTTTTAAAATGCCACAGGGAGTATTTCAAGATTTAAAAGTCATTGAAATTGCGACGGTATTAGCGGCACCCCAGGTAGGACAGTTCTTTGCGGAATTAGGAGCTCAAGTCATCAAAATAGAAAATCCTAAAACACAAGGCGATGTCACTCGTAAATGGCTTAATAAAAAAGAAACCGCTAATCCTTCCGCTTATTTTACTTGTGCTAATCTTGGTAAGTATTCTATTGCCTTAGACTTACAAAATCCTGAGGACCGTAAAGTAGTATATCAACTTCTTCAAGATGCTGATATTCTCATATTAAACCTTAAACCGGGAGATGCTCCTAAATTAGGAGTTGATGAAAAAACTTTGTTGGACTTAAATCCTCGTTTAATTATTGGGGAAATCACAGGTTATGGTGAACATTCTTCTCGAACAGGTTATGATGCCGTGATACAAGCAGAAGCAGGTTTTATGTACCTTAATCGTGAACCCGGTCATTTACCTCAAAAAATGCCTGTCGCTTTTATGGATATGATGGCATCCCATCAACTCAAACAAGCTATCTTAATTGCTCTTTACGAAAGAACTTTTACTCATCAAGGCAAAAAAGTTTCGGTTTCTTTGATAGAAGCAGGCATAACCTCGTTAGCCAATCAAGGTACCGCCTATTTAATAGCCCATCAAAATCCTCAACCGTTGGGCTCTGAACATCCTTCTATCTTTCCTTATGGTACTATATTTGCTACCGCAGATAATCAGTTTGTTATGTTGGCAGTTGGCAATGATAAAGAATTTCTGAATTTATGTAAAACCCTCAACGCTGAAGAACTCGCTTCCGATGGACGCTTCCAAACAAATCCGCAACGCGTTGTGAATAGAAATGAACTTAAACCTTTGCTCGCACAAAAGATTATAACCCAAAACCAAAATTACTGGATTAAACTATGGAATGAATACAAAATTCCTTGTGCTCCTGTCAATGATGTACAAACTATTCTAAATTCCGAATACGCAAAAGATTTAATAGCTTATCATCATGGTAGACCCATAGGATTAAAAACTATTGCATTCAAAGGAATTTCACAACAATCTGAATTGCTCCCTGCTCCGTTCTACAACCAACATCATGATTTTTTTATTCCTAAAAAATAACTATAATTTAAAAAATATTCCTCTTGAAATTCAAAAATTCTATAATTTCGCAACGTTATGTCTAATTACTTATTTGAAATTGGAGAAAGAAATTATCCTATTGAGGACTGTTACATCTTCGGTTCTTTTGAAGATGGATATGATAAACAAGTTCAGTGGAATATTGTAGTAGAGTTTCCAGGAGAGGATGTTCATGCCTCCTTTGAAAATATAACTCTGAAAAATGTAAATAAATTTGAAGATTTAGAAAATAAAGCTTTTATTTTAGAAGAACATGACTTAGAAGAAGAGTTTCTTTATGAAGGAATAGACGAAGATTTTATTTATGTAGATGAAATTCATTTTGGAAAAATCAATAAAGAAAACCAAACTATTGATATTGAAGTATTAGGAATTGCCGCAGATGAATTCATTGAAAGTGATATTAATGACGAAGAAGAAATAGAAGGAGAAGAACTTAATATCCATTTAAATGCTCAATTTGAAGGAATTTATTTCTTTACTGAAAACAAAAAAAATGTAGAAAAATTTGTAAAAAACTACTTAAAAAAAGAATTAAGTGAAGTAAAAATTGAATTCGAAAAAGAAGAAGATGACGATTGGTGGAACTGTATTATAACCTATTGATATGAGTTCTAAGCCCCCAAAGAATGACACTAAAATTATTCGTGCATGGTGTTTATATGATTGGGCAAATTCTGTTTATAATTTAATTATCAATACGGCTATATTTCCTATCTACTATGCTTCTGTAACAAGACTAAAATTTGGTAGTGATACTATTCAAATATTTGGATTACCGGTTTCTAATTCTGTGGCTTACACTTATGCTTTATCTTTGTCCTACTTTGCGATTGTATTTTTATCGTTAATTTTTTCTGGATTAGCAGATTACTCGGGAAGAAAAAGGCTGTTTATGCAAATTTTTACTTATTTAGGTGCAACGGCTTGTATATTATTATATTTTTTTGAAGGGCATAATGTAGAATGGGGATTACTCTGCGTGATTTTTGCTAGCATAGGTTATGCTGGTTCTTTAGTGTTTTATAATGCTTTTTTACCTGAAATTGTAACAGAAGACTATTTAGATGCGGTATCTGCAAAAGGATTTAGTTACGGCTATTTTGGAAGTTTAATTTTACTAGCAGTCAATCTTTTTATGATATTGAACCCCAATATGTTAGGTTTATATGATGCATCGCAAGCATCAAAAATTAGTTTTGTTTTGGTGGGGATTTGGTGGATATTATTTGCCCAATTTGCTTTTAAGGCTTTAAAACCTTTTGAAAAATCTACTCGTATAAAATTATTCATGTTTCAAGAAGGAATTAAGGAATGGTTTGCTACCTTCAAAAAAGTGTTAATTCAAAAAAACTTAAAATTATTTTTAACGGGCTTCTTTTTTTTATCTATGGGCGTACAGACCATTATTTTGTTAGCTTCCTTATTTGGTGAAAAAGAAGTAAAAATGGAAAGCACTGAGTTGATTGTAGTAATCATCATAGTTCAAATCGTAGCAATGTTAGGGGCTTGGCTATTTTCTAAAATATCCAAATGGAAAAGTACACAAGTAAGTTTGTTAATTGCATTATTTTTATGGTTTTTTTTATGCTTCAGAGCTTATTTCGTGCAAGAGAAAATGAGTTTTTTTGCCTTAGCTGGTCTATTAGGATTAGTAATGGGAGGCATACAATCCCAAAGTCGTTCTTTTTATTCCAAATTACTCCCTGAAAATACCCCTGATAAAGCCTCTTTCTTCAGTTTTTATGACATACTAGAAAAAATGGCTATTGTAATAGGTACTTTCAGCTATGCCACAATAGAGAATTTAACAGGAAGTTTACGAAATGCAATCGTAAGCATGAGTATTTTTTTTATATTGAGTTTTATATTTATTTTTTTGATAAATTTTGCTCCTGAATCTAGTTAAGCGTTAGAAAAAAAAGTAAATTTGCAACATTTCATTTAACTTAAACGTAAAAGTGAGTATGACAAAAGATATTTTAATCGTAGTAGGTTCAACAGAGGATATCAGTTTAATGAAGGATGCGATTTTATTTTTAGAAAAAATAGGAGTTGCTTATGACATTACTGTTTGTCATCCTCAATTGAGCCCAGTTGAATTTTTCAATTTGGGTAGTAATGCACATAAACAGAACTACAAAGTAGTAATAGGAGCTTCTTCAGACTGCCCCGCTATTGCAGGTAATTTTGCAGCTTTAACTCCGTTGCCTGTAATATCTGTACCTATTGTAAGAAATCATCCCGTAGGTGGATTAGATGCAATCCTAACTACTTTACAAATGCCTGGTGGTGTGCCCGTTGCAACGGTCAGCACGAATACACCCCAAAACGCCGCTCTACTAGCTTTGCAAATGCTTGCTATTGCCCATCCCGCCTACCAAGAAATTATTATAGCCTACAAAAAAAAATTAAACGATGATATTGTAGAACAAAATAAAAATCTTCAAGCGAATCTATCTAATTATGTCTTCTGAACGACCTATTAAATTCATCGTTGCTTTATTTATAGTAGGGGTTCTTTCGATTGAATGCGATAGAGTAAAAGAACCTTTTGTAGAGGTTCAAGAAGCAGTAGATACTACTTGGAACCCCATTTTCCCTGAACGTACGAACCCAATAAAAAAAGTCCTTTTAGAAGACTTTACAGGGCATCAGTGCGGAAATTGCCCGCGCGCCCATGAAGAAGCCCAAAATATCCTGAATTTGTACCCCAACAAAATAGTACTTCTCAGTGAACATGTAGGCTATTTTGCAGAAGTAAGAATTTCAGGTAAGTATACTTACGATTTCAGAACCCAAGTAGGTAATGAAATTGATAATGAATTCGGAGCATCAGCCGCAGGTCTACCAAAAGGCATGATTAATCGTTTAACTTATAATAATTCTAAAATCCACGATAAAAATACTTGGAATACCTTAGTAAATCAAGCTTTACAATCTACTCTCCAAGCAGATATTCAAATACTGTATAAATGGACTAATAATCAAGAAAAACTTAATGTAGCCGTACAAGCCCGAAAATTAGAGAACCTCAGTAACAACTTAAAATTATTTGTTTATCTAGTTGAAGACTCCATCATCAATTGGCAAAAAGATTATAGCAAAAACCCCCAAGATATTCCAGATTATGTACACCGTCATGTTTTGAGAGGCTCTTTTAACGGTACCTGGGGAGATAATGTATTATGGGATAATAACCTTCTCTTCGAAAAAAAATATGCACTTAACATCAATCCAAGTTATAACAAACAAAAACTTTACGTTATCGCAGGGCTTTATGACTTTAACACCAAAGAAATTATCCAAGTGGAAGAAATTAAAGTTCAATAGATTATGTTTGATTTTGATAATCATGAATTGGTTTCAGGAAAATTTATTCTCAATATCATTCATGGTCTTGGTGATAACGCTTCATGGGTATTTAATCTAATAAAGAACAATAATCTCCCTGATTTACAGCCCAATAAAGACTATCCCGTTCTCGTATGTCTTCAAATCCTTGAAACACTAAAACACCAATCTGGTCCCAATACCCTCTTCAGGCTTGGAATAGAAACCTCTAAACGCTATAAAATACGAGAACTCTACAGCAACCTACAAACTCCGCATGACTTATTTCCACTTTTTAATCTTGCCTATTCTTTAAATATTAAAACTTATGAAGATATTAATTACTACTATTATGAAAAAAAATCTGAAAATCAAGTTATTTTCAGGTCGCAAACGCCCTTTCATTGTGAATTTGAAAGAGGTTTTTTTACAGGAATTCTTAACCATCAATTCAGTATTCCCTTTCAAAATATTGAAATAACCCATCTCCCTGAATTAGCTTGTAGAAACTATGGCAATAGTTATTGTAATTATTTAATTACTTGGTCATAAAAAATCATGCAAAAGAAAATAGATTTTTTGGTTATTGGAAGTGGCGTTGCAGGATTAAGTTTTGCATTAAAAGCCGCTACCGTTGGCAAAGTTTTGGTATTAACAAAATCTAAGATCAACGATACCAATACTCGCTGGGCTCAGGGAGGAATTGCAGGCGTAACTTCCCCTTCTGATAATTACGAGAAACATATTCAAGATACGCTTATAGCAGGAGATGGTCTCTGCAAAGAAAATATTGTAAGAATAGTAGTTACTGAAGGACCTCAACGAATTCAAGAACTTATAGAATGGGGGGTAAATTTTGATAAAAATCCTGACGGCACTCTTATGCTGGGTAAAGAAGGAGGACACTCTGAATTCAGAATATTACATGCGCAAGATGCCACAGGAGCAGAAATTCAACGCGCTTTATCCTATCAAACACTTAACCACCCGAACATTGAAGTATCCGAAGATTTCTTTGCGTTAGATTTGCTTACTCAGCATCACCTCGGCAGATACGTCAATAAAGGGCATCATGATATTGAATGCTACGGCGTTTATGCTCTCAATCTGAAAACTCGTGAAATCGTTACCATACTTTCTCGTGTCACTATCTTAGCCACCGGAGGTGCAGGAAATGTTTATTATAATACTACTAATCCCCCTGTTGCAACAGGAGATGGAGTGGCTATGGCTTATCGTGCCAAAGCACAAGTAGCCAATATGGAGTTCTATCAATTCCATCCTACTGCCCTCTATGACCCTTCTGGTGCAAGACCCGCTTTCCTCATCACTGAAGCCCTACGCGGTAAAGGTGCCGTCCTCAAAACCGCTTATGATAAAAAAGAATTTATGCACAACTACCACCCCAAAGCCAGCCTCGCCCCAAGAGATATTGTTGCAAGAGCTATCGATAACCAAATGAAAATCTCTGGTAATGATTTTGTTTACCTCGACGCCACCCACATCCCCAAGAAACAACTCATTCATGAATTCCCTAACATTTATAAACATTGTCTCTCCAAAGGTATTGATATCACCAAAGATTATATTCCAGTTGTGCCTGCCGCCCATTACATGTGTGGTGGTATACTAACTGATGAGTATGCTCGCACTTCTATCAAAAGATTGTATGCAATCGGTGAATGTGCCTGCTCAGGATTACATGGGGCTAACCGCCTAGCCTCTAACTCATTACTTGAAGCTATCGTCTTCGCTGAAAGAGCCTTCCAAGATGTTAAAAATACCTTCCTTAACTTTGGTTTTCAAACACATATCCCCGACTGGAACGACGATAACACCGAAAAAACCGATGAGTGGATACTTATATCCCACAACTTCAAAGAACTTCAAAATGTCATGAGTAATTATGTAGGCATTGTAAGAACAAATTTGCGTTTAGAACGCGCTGAAAGAAGAGTTTCCCTTATCTTCCAAGAAACTGAAAATTTCTACAAAAAAACTAAATTAAGCCCTGAATTATGCGAACTTCGTAATCTCATCACCATCGCTTACCTAATCATTAAATCTGCTAAACATAGAATGGAAAGCCGTGGACTGCATTACAGCTTAGACTATCCCTATAAACTTCCCGAAGTATTCGATACTATTTTATGAATAATCCAAGTAGCCAATTTTTGCCTTCAGTATTTGTTCCCAATCCAACTTATCCCCTTCATTGTGAACAGTTTTTACCATTAAATTGAAAAAAAAATCTAAAAGCTTAATCATTTTTCGTTCTGTTTAGGAATAAAACGCTTCTTATTAGCAGGCAACGATAAATAAGGCGGAGGATCGTAGTATTTACTGACTACAAAAATATCCCCATCAAATTGTATTTCCAACAAAGGTAATAATTTAAATTCCTCTTCTATATTCACACGATAGCCAATCGTAAAGCCTCTTTTATCAGGTATAAATTCGTACCAGAATTCGTAGTAATCAAATTGTTTTACAATATAAGGCAAATAATAATTTACAGCACTCTCTATTTCTTCAATGGGGATTACATACTTTTTGGCTTCTGAGAAATTTTTCCCATCATAAACCATCACATTAACCCGTTGCGCGCACACATAACTACATTTATCTATGATTTCAATGATTACTACATTTTGAGAATTTTTGCATTGCCAAGACATAAATTGTAAGGTTCCTAGTTTAGATTTTACTTTTAAATACTGATTACGCAAATCCTGCACGATAAATTCAGGTTCTTGACTACCAAAGTAAGTACGTTTAGCGTTTTTATATACCATATCAAAGTAAAACCTTACATCTGGATTTTGACAACGCAAAAACAACGGACAAAAAAAAAGTAATAAGCCAATAGTTAAATTAGTTAGTGACATGTAAAATTTTATGGATACAGGATTTTGCGAAGCCAAGCCCCTGTTAATGAAGCTAAGCCCAATAAAAGCCCCTGAAGAATTGCTATGATTAGAATTAAGCCCGTAGGTTGTATTCCTAATAATTTAGCGAACTTTTGGGTCATAAGAGGAGATTGTACATAAATCATCAAAGTATAAATTAAGGCGATAATAAAAGAGGTAATAAATCCATAGAAAAATGCTTTAACCCTAGTGGTCCTGAAAACCAATCCTAAAATAACTCCTAAAAATAATAGTAACCAATGCGTTATTGGATATGGAGTATTTAATAATTTTCCTAATGTGAGTGTAAGAATTGTGCTACCTAAATAATAAAGAAAAATAACGCTGTTCATGACCTTAAAATGAATATTTAGCGATAATATTTTGAGATGGTTCTTGTGAATTCTCTAAAAAGAGAATAGGTTTGAGATTTCCATTTAACCATACTGGTAACAAATTATCGTAATAACGACTTCCTGGATTGCCGGACTGCCCTGCTGGGTAGATGCCGAAGCCTTTGGGCTTTTTTTCTTCTAGTTGTACTACCATTCTCCAAGAAGGACCCGCAGTTTTTCCGAGTGCATTCACAATGTCAGAGCCTCCCCCATGCTTGAGAACCTCTGAAGAAAAAGCAGGTATCAATGCTAAATGAACTATGCGGGTACCACGATATTGATACCAAACAGCTCTTTCTAGGCTTCCAAAAGACTTTTGTAATTCTTGAATTGCCTGATTCCATGCTAAAACTAATAAATGTCCTGCCGTTTCTCTTAAAGCAGTATTTTTTATATCAAACCATTGATTTTCTGCATCTTTTTTGAGTAAACTAACCGTAACCACAGGCTCAGGATACCTTAATTGCAAGGTATCTTTTCCTTGAAGGATAATAAACTCATCCCAAACTAATTGTTCAAATCGCTTAAACCATTCCGTAAAGAGGCTAGGTTCAACGGCAAGCGGCTCATGCAAATAGTCCCAACGCTCTAAATTATATTTCCATTTTTTTTCTTGGATTAGTTGTTCATCTAAATAGTTCAACATAGAAGGCAAAGCAAATTCTGCAAAGAGATTTTTGTTATCCAATTGAAGGAGACGTAGACTATCTACATTAGCGTTGTATAGATTTTTGAGTCTGTCATGGATACGTTTACCACGCTCAAAAGAAGCAAATTCCCAGTGTAAGTAATACGGGTAAGAAGTGTCTACGGGGAATTGATTAGCGGAGGCAAGGTAATCTTGCGGGGGATTCAGTGTAAAAGGATTATGATCGAAAGGGATGAAGCCTTGCCATTCGTGTTGGGGGTTGGCACCGTCCAAGGTAAATTTACCTTGCTCTTTCCATTTTAAGGGATACTTACCATTGCTTGTAAGCGCGATATCCTTATTTTTAGACGCAAAAATAAAATTTTGGGCAGGGCAACTGTAATATTTTAAAGCATTACGGTAGTCTTGAAGATTTTGGGCACGGTTCAGGTAATAAAAAGTCAAAAGTTCTTGGGAGGGGTCATGGGCTAACCATCGGATAGCGTGGTCTTTAGGGCATTCAGGATGGAAATTTTCTCCTTTTGAATCTACAATTGGTCCATGATGGGTAATTTCAAGTGTATCTAAAACTATTCCTTTGCTACGAACATAAAAAGTATCAATACGATAGGTGATTGGTCTATATTCACCGTTATATAAATATTCTTTACGGGAAGCATCTTTGAAAGTGATTTTGTAGTAATCTAGGACATCAGGTGCTACATTGGTTACGCCCCAAGCGACATGTTCATTAAAACCAATAATGACATTTGGTGCGCCAGGGAGAGATACTCCCACTACATTCATATTCGGTGCATGCAATTGTATTTGAAACCAAATGGAAGGGAAACTCAAACGCAAGTGGGGGTCATTCGCTAATATAGGATAACCATTCTGCGTACGTGTCCCCCCGACAACAAAATTGTTAGAACCAAGCCCTTTTTCTGTTTTTGTAAATTCAAAATTTTGAGTAATACCCTGATTTGAAGTTAGTGAAGTATTATCGGGGATTTTAGGGATTTCAGGTTTCCAGGTTTTCCAATTCGGATTTTGGGGGTGTATAGGCTCCATGATAGGGGGGTAATTGGGAAATAATTCTTTAACAACATTTTCACCAAGATAATATCTTATATCGGATAGTTCTTTATCAGAGCTTTTACCAGATAAATCCCAAGCCATGTATTTGAGAAGTAAAGCGGTTTTAAGGGGTGTCCAAGGCTCAGGGGAATACCCTAAAAGTTTAAATTCAATAGGAAAATTTTGGTAACCTAGCGTTTGAATATATGCGTTGATACCTTTGGTGTAAGCTGTCATAACTTTTTGGGCTATAGTATCTTGGCTTAAAGCCTTTATTGTATTTTCTGCACCAATGACCATCCCTATTCTACGCATGAAACGGTCTCTTTTAAGGGCAATCTCTCCTATCACCTCTGATAATCTTCCCGAAGCGGCACGTGTTATCATATCCATTTGCCATAAACGAAAGTATGCCGTTACATAGCCCTGCAAAAAATATAAATCTTCATCGCTTTGTGCAAAAATATGAGGTACCATGAGATCATCAAACAAAATTTCTGCTTTACCTTTTAATTGAGAAGAAAAATTTTTAGGCATACTCACATCGGGTCTATCTAACTCCGATTGCTGTAAGAAACCTTCGTAAGGATTTAAAATATAACCTAATGCAGGAGTTTTGCCTATCTTTTGGGATAAAAAATAAAAAATTCCAACCGTAAAAAAGAATAATAGTATGAATTTCAAGACTTTCATCATTGCGAAATAAAAAAATTTATAGACAGACAAAAATACTAATTTTCAACAAACTACACTCAAAGAAATTACAGATGGGTATAAGTGAAAAAAAAGAGATTGATTCTTGGAGGCTTTTTGGGTAAGATTTTGATAAAATGTTTATTTTTACCGCATGAATTTACAAAATAAAGTTGTCTGGGTGACGGGAGCATCATCAGGAATTGGAGAAGCTTTAGTATACGAACTAGCCCCAAAACACTGTAAAATTATTTTATCTGCTCGTAGACAAACCGAATTAGAACGAGTACAAAAACAAGCTCAACTTTCTCATGAAAATAGTTTGATTTTACCGTTAGACATGGAAAAACCTGAAACCTTTTCAGAGGCTTTTAATAAAGTACTAGAAAAATTTCAGCGTTTAGACGTACTGATTTTAAATGCGGGTATCTCACAACGTTCTTTAGCAAAGGATACTCTTTTAGAAGTAGATAAAAGGTTGATGAATGTTAATTTCTTTGGGACTATAGCATTGACAAAAACCGTTCTGCCACATTTTCTAACAAGAAAAGAAGGGCATTTTGCTGTTGTAACTAGTGTTACGGGGCTTTATGGAACACCATGGCGTACTGCCTATGCCGCCTCTAAACATGCTTTACATGGTTTTTTTGATGCGCTTCGTGCCGAACTTCACGACTACAATATTTATGTTACGATTATTGCACCAGGCTTCGTCAAAACTGCTATTTCCCTAAATGCCTTGACTGCAGATGGTACGCCTCTAAATCAAATGGATGAAGGGCAAGCCAAAGGTATATCCCCACAAAAATGTGCCCATGACATTATACGAGGCATAGAAAAAAATAAAAATTTAGTCTTAACAGGTGGTTTTAAAGAAATTTTTGGTGTGTATTTGAAACGATTTTTCCCAAACCTATTTGCTAAAATGATACGTAAACTCAAAGTAAGATAGTTTTTATGCCCAAAGTTTTAAGGATTATAAATCGGCTAAATATTGGAGGTCCTACTTTCAATGCCGCCTACCTAACTAAATATTTAAGCCCTGAATTTGAGACGCTATTAGTTTCAGGAACAATTGATGATGGAGAAACTAGCTCAGAGTATATTTTAGAGGAGTTAGGAATAAAACCGATTTATATTCCTGAAATGCAACGCCCCATTCGTCCCCACAAAGACCGCAAAGCTTATCTCAAAATCAAGCAGATTATCCACGATTTTAAGCCCGATATTGTACACACGCATGCCGCTAAAGCAGGTGCATTAGGAAGGTTAGCCGCCGCAAATCTCAAGGTTCCAGTCATCTTACATACTTTTCATGGACATGTCTTCCATTCTTATTTTCACCCCCTTATTACCAAAGCCTTTATACAGATTGAGCGTTACCTCGCAAAAAAATCTTCTAAAATAATAGCTATCAGTGAACTACAAAAAAAAGAACTATCTCAAGATTTTAAAATTTGTTCAGAGCATAAAATTGCGGTCATACCGAATGGGTTTGATTTAGACCGTTTCCAGCAAAATTATGAATTCAAAAGAACCCATTTTCGTAATCAATATCATATTCCTCAAAATATGCTAACGATTGGAATTATTGGTAGATTAGCTCCTATCAAGAATCATGAAATGTTTTTAAAATCTATTGCTATACTTAAAAATCTTACTGAAATCCCTTTTATGGCACTAATTATTGGTGACGGTGAATTAAGGCAAAATTTAGAAAATTTATGTAATACTTTACATTTACCTTTTGCTAGATTAGATAAGAATGACAAACCTCAACTCGTGAATTTTACTTCTTGGATTAAAGCAATTGACTACGCAAACGCAGGTTTGGATATCATTGCTCTAACCTCCTTGAATGAAGGTACCCCAGTAAGTTTAGTGGAAGCACAAGCGGCTGGTAATCCTATTGTTACGACAAATGTGGGAGGCGTTGCCGATATAGTCATTCATGAGAAAGCAGGCTTTCTTACTCCCCCCAATCAACCAGAACCATTTGCAAACGCATTAAAAATCCTTCTAGAAAATGAAAACTTACGAAGCTCCATGGGAGAATTCGGTAAACAATTCGCCTTCCAACATTTTGGTTATCAGCGTTTAATCAAAGATATAGCAAACCTTTATTATGATTTACTGGCTAAAAAACGTTAATTATGCTTTAAACTTTATGATTTGCTTTCAACTTTCCATCCTTTACGCCCAATTCCGACCTACCTTTTTCTTTAATAATATTGTGTCATTACAAAATTATAAAACGGATAATCCTAAATACGATTTACGTAGTTTTCTTTCCTATTCTCCTGAACTCATGTTCGGACTACAAGGTGCTAATATAGCTATTTTTTCGTTAGGCTTGAAATATCAAATGATGGGAGGACAAACTCCTAATAACCAACGTGTTGGTAGTAATTATGCAATCCTTTCTTTACATATTACATTTTTATGGAAAATACAAAACTCCCATTTTCAATGGTTTATAAATTCAGGTCTCGAATACGGCTATGCAACAAACAAAAAACTCATTTCCCTAAATGGTATAGATTATGATTTTCACAATCACTACTGGGGGTTACATCTCTCTCCTGGAATAGAATACTCTTTTCATACAAATTATGCTATAAATTTTCAATTTCATTATGCTTTGCAAATAAACGACGCAAGTAAAAATTTTTTTATCGGAAAGTTTCATAGCTATGGTATGAATATTGGAATAAGATACCTCAAGAATTAAGCGGCATTCGTGAAACATTTTAACCTAAAATATGGAACCTTTCACCATACTTTTACATACCAATTGGAAAAAACTTGCTTTATGAAAAAGATTGTAGTATATTTGCATGAATGAAATTCAAGTTAATGATTACGGGGCTTTTGTTGGGGATAGTTTTCATGCTTCATTCACAAAGCCCTGTAAAAAATAAAGAAATTTATCAACTTTCAGGGTTAGTTATCAATAAAAAAACTAACGAGCCCATACCATTTGTTCAAGTAGTAATCCATAATAGCCGCAGAGGTACTATTGCCAATGAAACAGGTTTTTTTAGCCTTCCCGTTTCAAAAAATGATACCGTTCTTTTTCATTCTATCGGCTTTAAGGACGCTAAACTGATTCTAAGTAACTACCTAAAATCTTACGAATTAGATCCCCAGAATCCTTATATCTATGTAATTGAGTACCTCATCGAAGACACCATTCAATTACCAAGTATAACCATCACTCCTTTTCAGAACGCAGAAGAACTTAAAACTGCTATCCTGAACGTACCTCTACCCTCTGAAAGATTAGACCAAATCTCCCAAAATAATTTAGACCCTGCTCTACTAAAATATTTCATGAAAACTTTAGAAGTGGACGATAAAGAACGAAACCGTGCGGTTACACAATGGTATCAATACCAGTATCAACGTCAACGTTTAGCACCCATGGTTCCATTAGACCCCCTCACCCTGGCAAGACTTATTAATCATTTAGTACAACAATCCAAAGCAAAGAAACCGAAAAATTATGATTATTGGCCTGATTAAGTATTTTGGTTCTAAAATACAAAAAAGCCTCTGTCTTGTTTATTTTGTTTTGCTTGCTAACTTTATTTTGGGGACCTTATTCCTTCATGCTCAAGCCCTTGACAGCCTTACTATACTTCTTAAAGCGCGTGCTCACATAGATACCCTTTGTAGTTTTACCTTTAAAGGTCGTGGCTATACTGATAATGGGCATGTACGGGCGGCTGACTACATCAAAAACCAGTTCTCTCTTTTCGGACTAAATCCTGTTTGCCCCTCCGGATTGACCCAAACCTTCAATTTCCCCCTTAACCTCATTGAAAATGCTCAACTTATCTCAAACAACCAAAATTTATTGCCTAGCAAAGATTTCTTGCCCGCCCCCAATTCTCCCACCATTGACGTTCATAATCTAACCACGCAATTCATAGGCTATGGCTCTCCTGAAAACTGGAAAAAAGCTAGTAAAAAAATAAAAAAACAATGGGTTATCCTTCAAGAAGGTATTCCTCCTAATACTCCCGAAAGTCTCAAAGATAGCCTAAAAAAATGGTATTCTATTGAAAATCAGATACAACAAGCTATAAAATATGACGCTAGCGGCCTCATCATCAAACAAAAAAAATTAACCCACAGCTTTGCGTCCGATACTATAAACTTCCCTGTATTATATGTCCATGAAAGTATACCATTAAAAAAAATACAACATTATGCTGTCAAAACACGACTTGGTAATCAATTCTCACAAAATGTAGTTGCTTTTCAACGTGGTATTATAGATAGTACTATTGTAGTCTGTGCCCATTACGACCATTTAGGAAGCATTGGTACAACTATCTTTAGGGGGGCTAATGATAATGCTTCTGGTACTGCTTTCCTTTTAGTTCTTGCGGAACAACTCGCTAAAATACAGACTACTTACAATATCCTTTGGATAGCCTTCGGCGCCGAAGAAACAGGACTCAAGGGTTCGCTTTTCTATGTTCTAAAAAACCCTTGTACCCCACTAGAAAAAATTAAATATGTATTCAATTTTGATTTACTAGGACACGGTCAGGAAGGAGTCATGATAGTAGGAGCTAAAACCTTCCCCGAACTTTATCATCTTGTCAATTCCGTTAATGAAATACTTGGTAAACCCATCTCCTTCAGCGAAAGACCTAATGCTCCCAATAGCGACCATTACCCCTTCACTTTAAAAAATATTCCTGCTTTATTTTTTTATACTATGGGGGGACCTAAACATTATCACGATTTTTTAGACGTACCTGAAAGTTTAGAACTCATTTCTTTTGTATCTTTGCAGAAAGTTTTCTTGGAGATATTAAAATAAAATGATAAATGCCATTTTTCGTTGGTTATTTAAAATGCATGGTTTTAAATTAGATACAAACATACCCCCAGAGGCACAAAGATGTGTATTAGTTGCGGCTCCCCATACCAGTAACTGGGATTTAGTTTATGCACGTGCCGCTTTTGATTGGTTAAATATTCCTTTGAAATTTACTATCAAAAAGGAATGGACTCGCTTCCCTTTTAATTTATTCTTAAATCCTATGGGGGCTCTACCCATTGATAGAACCCCTAAAAAGCCCGGTGAAGCCCGCCCTAGTATGGTTGATTCTATGGCAGATTTATTTAATCACCATGAACGCCTTGCGATGTTAGTTACCCCCGAAGCCACTCGCAAAAAAAATCCTCATTGGAAAACAGGTTTCTATTACGTTGCCCTCAAAGCCAATGTCCCTATCGTTTGTGGATACCTCGATTACAAAACCAAAACCGCTGGAATGGGACTCGTTCTTTATCCCTCCGGCGACCTTAAAGCTGATATGAAAAAAATTATGCTATTCTACTGGGATAAAACTGCTAAATTCCCCGAAAATTTCAGTATCGATTATAGTTACCTCGATGAATAAGTCATCAGAAAACCCTTTATCAATTGCCCAGGCTATTTTAGAACTGGAAGCAAATGCTATTTTAAAGGTCAAAGATTTATTAGACAAAAATTTCAATAAGGTAGTAGAGCTAATTTTAAATTGTAAAGGAAGGATTGTATTTTGTGGAATTGGTAAATCAGCGCATATTGCACAGAAAATTGTAGCAACATTGAACTCTACGGGCACGCCTGCTTTGTTTCTTCATGCGGCTGAAGCTGTCCATGGAGATTTAGGTATGATTTTACCTCAAGATATTGTTGTCCTTATTTCAAAAAGTGGTAATACCCCTGAAATGAAAAACGTTTTTTCTTTCATCAAAGTTACTGGTTGTCCTACTATTGCAATCGTGGGTAACCTTAACAGCTATTTAGCTCAAAATTGTGATTACGTGATTAATGCAACCGTGGAGCGAGAAGCTTGCCCCCATAATTTAGCCCCAACCACCTCTACGACTGTTACACTTGCCCTTGGTGATGCTCTAGCCGTAACCCTAATGAAATTACGTAACTTCTCCGCCGATGATTTCGCTAAATTCCACCCCGGCGGGATCTTAGGAAAACGTCTCGCCATCAAAGTCGCCGATGTAACCTCTCAAAATTATACTTTTGTCCAAGAAAATGATAATATCAAGCAAGTCATTATTGCTATCACTAAAGGGAAAAAAGGCTGTACGCTCGTCAAAAAAGACAATGAAATTTTAGGTATCATTACTGACGGTGATATACGTAGGGCATTAGAAAAATATGAACACCTTAACAACTTAACAGCCAAAGATATTATGACGTATAACCCAAAATTCACTGACGCACAAGAGTTTGCTTATGACGCCCTCGTACGTATGGAAAATTTAAAAATCTCTCAATTACTAGTTTATGAGAGAAATGAATTCTATGGAATAGTTCACTTACACGACCTACTCAATGAAGGCTTAAAGTAGTTTATCTTTCTATAACCTGCAATAAACTTACTGACCTTATAAATTCCTTCAAGAAACTTGTGCTGTGTGAAGTAAAAACCAACCTTATTGTAACCTTCAACTATGCTAAGGCTTCGGTCCTAAAACAATCCCAGCTACTCCCTGTGTTCTCAAGTGGTAAAAAATTCATCAAGGAAAACACAAAACAAAAAGAGTCATAAAGAAAAGATAATTTGAACAAAATTTTGATGTACATTATAATAAATAATGAAAACAATCTCTCGTATATATGCGTAGATAGTACAATCCGTGAATTTATCACCCAGAAGCTTTAATTAAAAACCCAAAATAAAAATTAGTTCTCGTAAAATAAAAAAGCTTAATTTTGCTTTTAAATTGTAACATGAATTATACCGCAGAACAAGTACAAGATTTTGATAAACAAACTTTTGAGTTTTTACAGATAGAAAATAAAGCTCATGTTTTAACCATAACCTTAAATCGCCCTGAAAAAAAGAATGCTATGCACCCTATCATGATGGCAGAGTTAGCGTATTGTGCCGCTTATGCTCGTTATCATAACGATATTTGGTGTGTAGTATTACAAGCTAATGGAGATATTTTTTGTGCAGGTGCAGATTTAAAAGCTTTTGCTGGACAAGCCGATGCCGCCTCTAAAAGTACTATTCCTATGCCACAAGGGGAAATACTCGTTGGAGAGTTGTTCCCACAAACCTTTAAACCCTGCATCGCCAAAGTACACGGTGACGTATATGCAGGTGGATTTTTGCTTATTTGTGGTTGCACTTATGTAATTGCTAGTGAAGGTGTGAAGTTGGGCTTACCCGAAGTGAAAAGGGGAATATGGCCGATGCAAGTCATGGCAAGTTTGACCCCTATCCTTCCTGCAAGAACATTATTAGATTTTTGTATTCGTGGTCTTACCATCACTGCACAAGAAGCCTATGAAATGGGATTAGTTACCCACCTTGTTAAAAATCAAGAACTTCACTCCACCGTAGAAAATTTAGTAAACGAGATTTGCGAAAATGCTCCCGCCGCTATTCGTATGGGACTACAAGCTTTCTATGAAATGAAGAGTATCCCCCCTAATCAACAACATGCTTATTTAAAATCTATGCTCGCAAATGTACTTGCTTCCCATGATGCCCAAGAAGGTATTAAAGCTTTCATGGAAAAAAGAAAACCTAATTGGACAGGACTGTAAGATTTTTTTTTATTTTTGCTTTCATATTACTGAACTTTTATGGATTTTTTTCACATAGATAACGATATTACTGGTGCATACACCCTGCCAACTTCATTTTATAATGATAAGAATATCTTTGAAAAACTAAAAGTAAAAGTCTTTGCAAAAACATGGCATTTTGTTGGAGATACTGATATCGTTAAATTAGAAAATACTGTACATCCTTTCGTGTTAGTAGACCATTTTCTAGAAGAACCCTTAATTTTAACGAAAACTGAAAACCGTGAAATTCACTGCCTTTCCAATGTTTGTACTCACAGAGGTAATCTACTGGTTTCTAATTCACAAAAATGTAAAACCATTATTTGTTCATATCACGGTAAACGTTTTCAGTTAGATGGTAAATTTCTGTCTATGCCTAAATGTGAAGGAATGAAGAATTTCCCTTCCGATACAGATAACCTCCCTAAACTACCTGTAAAACAATGGAAAAACTTTTTATTTACTGCTTTAAATCCTGTTATTCCCTTTGAAGAACTCATTCAACCATTAGAAGAACGTTTGAATTGGATGCCATTTGAAAATTTGGTAATAGAAAAATCTCGTTGTCGTGATTATCTCATCAAAGCTAATTGGGCTCTATATTGCGATAATTATTTAGAAGGATTTCATATCCCATTCGTCCACCCTGAACTCAATAAATTATTAGACGGTAGATCCTATGAAACTTTAATTTTTAAATGGTGTAATTTACAGATTGGGCACAGCAGTGGTAGTGATTATACATTTGATTTACCTGCAAGCTCTCCCGATTATGGAAAAGCCGTTGCCGCTTACTATTTCTGGATTTTCCCGAACCTTATGCTCAACTTTTATCCTTGGGGCATTTCTATGAACATCGTAAAACCTATTGACTTAAACTTAACAAAAGTTACTTATGTAACCTATGTTTGGGACCGCTCTAAATTAGGAATAGGGGCAGGTGGCGATGTAGACAAAGTAGAGAGAGAAGACCAACAAATCGTAGAAAATGTACAAAAAGGAATTCAATCCTCCCTTTACAAGCGGGGCAGATTTTCTCCTAAAATGGAAAAAGGTGTCCATCATTTTCATTCCCTTGTTGCTCAATTTATGAACGATTAACTGATCAAAAAATTAGGGATTGCTAATTTTTATTAACAATCCCTAACTTTTTTATATTGTATCTGATTATAAAAGTACTGCTATTACGATAAGAATAACGATGAAAGATATAATTAATCCTATTCCACCAAGAACAAACCCTGCTATACCCATACCTTTACCTTCCTTATCACCTGTTAGCCCAATAATTCCAAAAACTACTGCGTTTACGCACAAAATCAAACCTAATCTGAAAAACAAAAACAATAAGATAAAACCTAATATACCCGTACAAAGACTAACAATATTACTCCAGTGAGCACCACCTCCAACCATCTTCTTCCCAAATACTTTCATTAGCAACTTCTGGTGCCATTTAATTTTGAATTTCTTTTGTTTTTTTACTTCTTCGGACTTTATGCTTCCTGCACTCTTCGTAACTTCTGCCAAATTTGAATTAGAGGGTACTACTCCTGCATAAACAAAATGATTTAAATAAACCATCATAAACATTACTAAAAATTTGCTAATTAACTTTTCATTTTTGTTACAATTAAGTTTTGAATTATGTTGCAAAGATATATTGGGATGCACAAACATTCTCAATCCTAGAATTTTTAAATATCAACTTAAAATTCTTTTTTAAAACTTTATCTTTTTTGAGCTATAAACTCACCACTGCACTCTAAAACCTACGTAGTTCATTATACCATAAATAGGACCCCATACCATGCTTGCATCAAAATAATCCCTAAAAGGTTCTTTTGAATTTACAATAGGCTTGAGTTGTCTGAAATTATTCATATTTTCTAATCCCCAATAAAATTCCCAATTCTTTATCTTATAATTTACCTGAGTCATCAATAACCAAAAGGCACGAGAATAACTCCTTAACTGAAATTCTAGTGGGCTTGTGGACGTATCAGGAATACGTTTTCTTCCGTGATATTGTGCCGTAAAATCCCAAGAAATGCCTCTCGGTAACTCATAATTAAAATTCAAAAAACCCCTATGTTTACTAATCAATGGCATCTCCTTTAATTTGCCATCAATAGTCTGACGTACATCATAATACTTATATGCTAACCGCAACTCAAAGTGATCAATGATTTCTCCCTCAAAACTAATTTGTAGGGCATTAGAAAATGACTTTCCTTGTAAATTATAAAACTTTAATAATAGGCTATTTGCATCTCTATCCACAATCAATTGATTTACAAAATCCGTCCTAAAAAAATCGACAGTTATACTGTTGCTTTCTCCGAATAAATTTATTTTTTGTTGAATACTTACTCCATAATTCCATGCTACCTCAGGATTCAGCCCCAGCCAACTATTGGTAGTATCTGGTAAAAGAACCTTGCGATTATTAATAAAACTACTCCAATGGTCAGAAAAAAATAAGGGAGTACGAGTACCTTTCCCTGCACTCATTCTGAAAATTGTATTATTTGTAAATTCATAACGCAAATGCGTACGTGGAGTAACCCAAGAGCCCCATTTAGAATGATAATCCCCTCTTAAACCTAAAATAGCGGTAAATCGTGGATTTGGTTTCCATGTATTTTCTACGAAAGTTCCTGGTACCCATTCCTGCCTATCCAAACGAAGTGAATTCCATTCTCCTTGATAAATATCCCCTAAAAAGCTGACTCCTAACTTTACCAGATGTCTTGAATCAACGATTTGCGTTTGATAAATACCATTGTAATAAAACGAGTTTTGTTGACCATCAAAATGATTTTTGCCATAATCAAAGTGCATGCCTTGCCGTGAAAAAGCAAATTGATTACCTAAACTTTGATAAGGTTTTTCGGGGAATAAATAACTTATTTTGGTTGTTAGTTCTATACGCTGATTACGATTATACGTACCAAAATAAAAATCTTTCACATGATTTGCTGGATTAAATTGCATTTGCCCTGCTTGTTTAATATCCAAAACACCTCGTAATGAAAGCATGCCTTCCCAACGGGGTAAATGAAAATTTGCCCTTTGCATGTATCCTATTTGATAACCCACAGGATTATCTAAAAAATGGTCATGGTTCATATCAATTTTTAGCGGCATCAACGAAGCATGAGCTAAACTCATACCGTCCCAACGATTGCCCATTTTATACTTTCGTGTATAATTCCATTCCGTCCTTAACATTTGATTGACATAAACATTCATAAAATTTTGTGTAATATTTTGATCGAGTTCAGGAGCACTACTGCATGACGAAGGTTTTTTGAGTTCAATATTAATTTGACCTGTCATACTTTCAAAACCATTCACAACCGAACCTGCTCCTTTCGTAATTTGAATAGATTCTACCCAGGCACTGGGATAAAAACTTAAACCATGTGTAGCAGATAGCCCCCTCACCCCTGGCATATTCTCTACGCTTATCATACTATACAAACTAGATAAGCCTAACATTTGAATTTGTTTTGTCCCTGTAATAGCATCTGTATAATTCGCATCTACGGAAGAGTTCGTCTCAAAACTCTCAGAAAGATTACAACAAGCCGCTTTCGTAAACTCTTTTTCTGTCATCGTTTCCGTTAAAAAGGGATTTTGAGTACTGATATACGTTGCTTTTTTCTTTTCAATGATGAGAATAGTATTTCCTTCTAACGGCATCATAATGATTTCAATAGGTTTGAATTGATGGATAATCAAAGTATCCGTATAGTAACCGACCATAGAAACACGCAAACTGTCTCCTATCTTATCAATAAAAAATCTGCCTAAACTATCTGTATAAACGATTTTATTGGGTTGTTCTAACCAGTACAATTTTACGCCTTCTAGCGGTTCTTTTTTCCCATGATTATCAAGGACTACCCTTCCCGTTAAGATTTTTTGAGCATGTCCATGGAAGCTAAACAGAACCCAAAAAACATGGAAAAGCAGGTTTAGTAAATTGAAAGGGGACTGTAGGCGTGCCCTTTTGTGTTTTACACGCTTAATTATCCCCTGAAAAACTTTATTCATGCTAATCCTCCCTGTATCGACAACAGCTTGGTAAGCGTTCATAAGCACTATCCTCCGCTTTATGACCCTCTACATCATGCCCTACCCCGAGAATCGCTTCTAGAATTTGCGATTGCGTTACTTTGTGTGGCTTGTATTGAATAATCAGTAACTCGCTTTCTAAGCGCCAATCCGCTTTTACTACTCCCTTTATAAATGTGGCACGTTCTATACGTGTTTTACACATACCACAGTTCCCTGATACCTTCAAGGTATCTGTCTTGATTTTTTGCGAAAATAAATAAAGACTTGTAATACAATTAATTATAATGAATAACAACCAACTCTTTGTCATAATAATAAAATTTTTGAAATAAAAAATTACAATTAAAAATTCACGAAACAAAATCTTTTGCTATTTAACAGAAAACATAACTTAATTTAAAAATTATGATATACCATATTAGATAATGAATAAACGGCAGGTATATCCCAAAAATCAATTCCTATCAAGAACAGAAAGTCTCTCCGAGTTTAAGCGAACAAAACTTTAAGTAAAGCCGTGATACTGACGGAGGCTTTATTCCTACTACAATAGGAGGGTTACTATGAGTAATATAAGTAACGGGTATGTAATCCCAATGCAAGGATACTACACCCTCAATATTTTTCTGAACACTAAAATCAAAACTACAAAAATCTATTGGTTTGATATTCTCTTGTAAGTCAAAAGAAAGATTTACTTTGTTGCAACATTTCTTGGGAGTACTACCACAACAGTATTCTGCTTCGGAAAAAAATTGAATTTGGACAATTCGCTTACCACAATAGCTTATAGATAGAGAAAAACGTATAGCTACTATTGCGTAGAAGATTATCAAAAAAGTACTTATTACTCGAAGCATGATGCAAAGATAATCAAAAATTTTTAATCGGAATGTAACATTTGGAATTAAAAAATGTTAAAATATAAATTTTTCTTTCAAAAAGTATTATTTTTGTAAAATGAAAAAATCCTTGAAGCCTTTATTACTACTATTTTCTTTATTATGGATTGCATGTAAGAAAAACGATAAACCTGATATACCTGTAATAGATTGTAATACAACCCCTTATTCTTTAGAAATACCTTTTTACTTTGGAATGAATGATACGGTTCAACAACGATTAAATGCTAATCCTTTGACGGTTGAGGGCGTAGAACTTGGAAGACATTTATTTTATGATACAATTTTATCGGAAAATTATACTATTTCTTGTGCTACTTGTCATCAACAAAAATATGGTTTTGCAGACCCGCGAAGATTGTCACTTGGGACACAAGGACTCCCAGGAAAACGAAATGCTATGGCACTAGTGAACTTATTATGGACAAAAGATTTCTTTTGGGATGGGCGCGTCAGAACACTTGAAGAACAAGTCTTACATCCTATCCAAGACCCACTCGAAATGAACATGAATTTAGAAGCTTTAGTCCAAAGACTTAAAAATTCTCCCAAATATAAATCTATGTTTAAAAAAGCTTTTTGTACGGAAAATATCACAAAAGAACTTGTATCTAAAGCATTAGCTCAGTTTGTTAATTCTTTAATCAGTAAAGATTCAAAATTCGATAAATATTTACGCGGTGAATATTTTCTAACTCTTGACGAAAGAATAGGATTACAATTATTTCAGACTCATCCAATTCCAGGGCGTATAAGAGGTGGAAACTGCGGCGACTGTCATTTTCAACCCCATTTTGATGGTAAAGGCTTTAAAAATAACGGCATAGACTCTATTTACTCAGATATTGGTTACCAAAGCGTAACAGGAAATCCATTTGATTTAGGAAAATTTAAAATAGTAACGCTTCGTAATATCGCTCAAACAGCTCCTTATATGCATGACGGTAGATTTAGTACCCTTGAACAGGTTTTAGAACACTACGATAAACACGTTAAATTAGGTGAATTTACAGACCCGCTCATTATGGAAGCTTCTAATATTAACGGTGGTGCCCCCCGACTTTTTTTAACCCCAACAGAAAAACAACAAATTTTAAGTTTCCTACATACTTTAACCGATTCCACCTTCCTGACTAATCCTAAATATTCAAGCCCTTTTGAATAATTTATGTAGTTTTTATTACCAAATTGCGATATCAAACAAGCATTTAATTCAAAATCTTTTTCTCTAATGATATCAACCCATTGGGAAAATAATGAAATAAAACTTGATTGATAAATAAAAAAATTGATATTTTTGCAATGTGAAGACTGTAAACCTTTTTGAAATAGCGGCAGCACGTTCGGGAGACAAAGGAAACATTTGTAATATTGGGGTTCTTGCTAAAAAACCTGAATACTACCCTATCCTTAAAGAAAAACTTACATCAGAAATAGTAAAAAATCATTTCGGTGAACTAATTAAAGGAAAGGTAGAACGTTATGAATGGGATAGTATTGAAGCTTTAAACTTTGTTTGTTATGAAGCACTAGACGGTGGTGCCTCTCGCTCTTTAAGAATGGATACCTTAGGAAAAAATTTTTCTTCTCATTTGTTGCGTTTGAATATTGAAGTACCTGAAAATTTTACTTTATAATTTTATGATAAATCGCATATTTATTCTGTTTTTTATGATTATTGGTATCTCTCAAATAGCAGGTTGTGGAGAAAAGTACTCCGAAGAGCTCGTCTCCACTTCACCTGATAACACGACCATCATCAAAGTAAAAGGATATAAAAACAGCCCATTATCTGCATGGATAACCACGCTATCCGTCCAATATATGGCTTTTAAAGACTCTATAAAATTTGAAGTATTTTCTAATGAAATCAGCAAAGAAACCGTTAATTTTTTATGGAATGATGGAGAATGCGTTGTATCTTTTCAACAGAATGACGGAAAATTAAATGTAAATGTTACTGCAAAAGGTGGTAAACTCATTATCTACAAACCCGACCAGAACAAACTCAAAACTCTATAAATTTTTACATTCAGCCCTGGAAGATAATTTCAAAGACTGAATACTTATTTGAATGGCTTCGTCAAAAGATTTAAAAAACCGTCAGAACATAGTTTTAGGTATATTTACAATAACCTTATTGGTATATAGCGCTAGATTGTACTACTTACAAGTTTTATCAGAAAATTTTGCCTCATCAGCACAAAAAAATGTAGTAAAACCTATACAATTAGAACCTGCGAGGGGTATTTTATATGACCGCCACAAAGAAATTATTGTTACTAATACTCCAATATTCGATTTATTAGTACTCCCCAAAGAAATGGAAGTAAAAGATACATTAGAATTTGCAAAAGCAATTCATATCAGTCATGAAGAAGCTACCAAAAAGCTAGTATGGGTATCCGAATATTCGAAATATAAGCCATCTTTTTTCAAAAAACAAGTTGAATATCAAGATTATGCAAATGTTTTAGAATATTACTGGAAATACAGAGGCTTCAAAGAAGTAGTTAGAAATACAAGAGATTATCGTAAGAAGCACGGTGCTAATTATTTAGGATACATTCGAGAAGTAAATAAAAGAGGAATTGAAGAGTCTGGGGGATACTATCAAGCGGGAGACCTTGTAGGCACTTCTGGATTGGAAAAATATTATGAAAAATTACTAAGGGGAAAGAAAGGTTCTAAAATGGTATTGGTGGATGTACATGGAAGAGAAGTAGGTAGTTTTGCAGATGGGCAATATGACATAAAACCCGAAAAAGGTTTAGATTTACAACTCACAATAGACTCTGATTTACAACAACTTGCTGAGGAACTCATGCAAAACAAAGTGGGTAGCATCGTTGCAATTGAGCCCAAAACAGGAGAAATTTTAGCTTTCGTTTCTTCTCCTACCTATGACCCTAACTTACTAGCAGGAAGTTTTGCCGCTCAAAAATGGGACTCATTAAGGAAAAATCCCTATTTACCTTTATATAATCGAGCATTGTTAGCTACGTACCCGCCAGGTTCAATTTTTAAAATTTTAAATGGTATCATTGCTTTAGCAGAAGGTACTATTGACATGGATTGGTCTTATGGATGTGGGGGAGGTTTCTGGAGAAACAAAGGAAGACCCAAATGCCATGTGCATCCCGCTCCTACTACTATCAAAACAGCCATTATGCATTCTTGTAATGCTTTTTTCGCCGCTGTTTATGTAGACTTCCTTCAAAATAAAAAATTTAAAAATATTTATGAATCTTATGACAGATGGCATCATTGGATGAAACAATTTGGCATAGGAGAAAAAACAGGTGTAGATTTACCCAATGAAAAAAAAGGGCTTTTGCCTACTCATAATTTTTACGATAAATGGTATAAAAAGAACGGCTGGCGTGCTATGACCATCGTATCTAATAGTATTGGGCAAGGAGAGGTGCTCATGACGCCTCTACAAATGGCCAATGTAACCGCTTGCATCGCAAATAAAGGATGGTATATTCAACCTCATTTTCTTAAAAATGTAATTAAACCTAGAAATTTTGTAGATACCTTAGAATATCCCACGTTTCAGAAAATAGAAATCGATTTCTCAAAATCTGTTATTCCTAAAGATTCCATTTTTGAGGTTATTTTTGATGGTATGGAGCTTGTAGTAGAACAGGGAACAGGCTATTTAGCGAGAATTCCTGGAATACGAATATGTGGGAAAACAGGTACCGCTCAAAATAAACATGGTGATGACCATTCTGTTTTTGTTTGTTTTGCTCCCCGTGAAAACCCTCAAATTGCCGTAGCAGTCATCGTTGAAAATGCAGGATTTGGAGGAGTAGTAGCCGCTCCCATTGCTTCCTTCATCGTTGAAAAATACCTTAATAAAGAAATAAAAAATATGGAAAAATTGCAGGAAATGAAAAACAAATCTTTCTTGCCTACTTTTTATCCTACCAAAGATACTTTGTTAAAAACTGCTCCTGATAATACCACTAAAATACAATAAATCAACTATTTAATAATTTAATCCTACTATCTTTTGAATATTTTTTTCTATTACTAATTGAAGTGGAAGTTCACCTTCCTGATAACTCTCTCCGTTTTGTATTGCTTTGAACTTTAATTTTAAACCACGTGTTTCAAATATATTATATTCATTTTGTTCCGAACTTTGAGACCACACAGCATAATCCTCAGATAGTGAATATCTTATATCAATAGTCTCATTCCATTTTAAATAGTCTATTAATCTTTGAAAAGCTTCGGGCTTAGTTAATTCTTGCCCATTTACGGTAACCTTATAATTAAAAAAATCCATAAAGTCCTGCTTAAGATTTATTGCAGCAATCCATTGATTGATAAATTCTTTTATTTTTTTTCCTTCTACTAAGTCCGAAAAATCAATAGAAGGTAAAGGTTCCTGGGGTTCAGATTGAGTTTGAGAGGGTTCTACATGAGAATTTTCTTCTTGAATTATAGGATTATGATTTTCTTTTTCGGTTAGAGTGATAGTTTGATTATTTTTTTGGATTAGATTACGCTCGTAGATTTGATAGGCAAAAAAAGCGGCACCAACCAAAATTAAAATAAAGAATATCCATAGATTTAGATTACTAAATAAAGATTTTTGAGGGACAGGGGTTAATGCTTTTAAAAATTCATTACAAGACTGAAAACGAGCATCAGGATTTTTTTCAGTGGCTTTCTGAATTATTTGCTCTAAAAAGCTACTAATCTTGGGATTGATAGCGCGAGGTTTAGGTAGAGGTTGATGTACTATGGCATTAGAGACTTCGTAAATTGAGGAGTTAGGATTATAAGGCATTTTCCCGGTAGCTAATTCAAAAAGGGTTACACCCAACGAATAAATATCTGAGCGAATATCCACCTTTTGTCCTTTAATTTGTTCGGGGCTCATGTATAAAACCGTTCCCATTTGGGTTCCTGTTTGGGTTTGCGTTAAATTTCCTTTAATTTTTGCAATACCAAAATCTAAAATTTTTACTTTACCATCGTGTGTCAAAATAATATTAGCAGGTTTAATATCTCTATGAATAATACCGTTATCATGGGCATATTGGAATGCTTCTAGAACCTGCGAAAATAAAGGAATAAGTTCGGACTCAGGTATATAGGATTTATTTTTTAGGTAGTCTTCCAGAGAAGTTCCTTCAACAAATTCCATTACTAAAGCTAAAAGGTCGTTATTTTCTACATAATCGTGAAGCGTAACGATATTGGGGTGTTGTAATTGCGCTAATAAATTGGCTTCAGATTTGAAACGATTACGAAATTCATTGGAATAGGTCAAATGAGGATGTAACACTTTTATAGCAACTTTACGATTAAGTTGGATGTGTTGAGCCAGAAATACCTTGCCCATACCGCCCTCCCCAATGAGCTTCTCTATTTGATAATTTAAGATACGCTGTCCAACCATTTTGTTTTATTTTTCGTTATAACCAAAAAATTTAAGTTTAAGTGGGTCATTCTTCCAATCTTCCGATACTTTGACATACAAATTTAAAAAAACTTCTTTTCCTAACAATTCTTGAATTTCAGGTCTGGCTTGCACGCCGATAGTTTTAATCATCTGCCCATTTTTACCAATAATCATAGCTTTATGATTTTTACGACTTACATAAATTTCAGCTTCAATCCAAAAAATATTATCACGTTCTTCACATATCAAAACTGACACATCACAAGAGTAAGGAATTTCCTGTTCAGTATTCAAAAAAATTTTTTCTCGTATAATTTCAGCAATAAAAAAGCGTTCAGGTCTATCGCTAAGCATATCTTTATCATAATATGCAGGACCTTCAGGTAAGTACTTCAAAATCATTGGAATAAGTTCACTTAAATTTTGTTTTTTTAGTGCAGAAATTGCAATGGCTTCCTTGTAAGGAATATAATCTTTTAGACTTTGAATTCTTTCTTGGGCTTGTTCAACTGTGGTAGTATCTAGTTTATTGATAACCAATAAAATAGGGGATTTAATTTTTTGAATTTGAAAAAAAACTTCACTTTCAAGCGATTGGGCAATAGGTTCCATAACTACTAAAACCACCTCTGCGTCCATTAGTGCATTACGTACGGATTTCATCATGAGTTTTTGTAAATGATATTTAGGCTTAATAATACCTGGCGAGTCAACAAAAATAATTTGGGCGTCTTCTTGATTGTAAATTCCAAGAATACGATGCCTTGTGGTTTGCGCTTTTGGTGAAACAATACATAATTTCTGCCCTAATATTGCATTGATTAAGGTAGATTTACCTACGTTAGGCCTACCTATAATTGGCACGAAACCAGATTTATGCATGTGAATATTCTAACTACTAAATTACGAATAATTCTTCAAATAGAGAAGTTCTTTACAAATTTATTTCTGCTTTCTTGCTTCACGAATTTGATTAGCATAATCTTGTAATTCTCTTGCTAATTTTTCTTTTTCTTTTAATTTCTTTTCGTATTCTTCAATTTTTTTCTTTTGGGATGCTTCCAATTCTCGGATATACCGTTCTCTGTCAAGCATAAATTTCTGCGAATTGCCATCCCATGGTATGCGAATGTCTTCTAAGGTAAAAGCGTACCAAACAAAAGCATAGAAATTAAAAAACTCTCTAAAAACTTGATAAGTATTATGCACGCCGACTAACCCCCAAGTAGCTTCTTCAATATCAGCAAAAGGATTGTTTTCTGCTTGTGAATAATATTTACGAGCTAAAAGCAAGTCGGGTCCGTATTTAGTTACTCCTTTAAAGTACCAATCACCGAGAGCTAATTGCGCTTTGGGTAACATTTTTTGGGTGGCTTGGTCCATCCAATAAATGGCAAGACTATCATTTTGGGGAACACCACTTCCCTGAAAATAAGCATAGCCCAATTCATACATAGCCCACGATTGTCCTAATAAAGCCGCACGTTTGGCGTATTGTACTGCTTTAGAGGAGTCTTGCGGAATAAAATTTTTCTTATCTACAAATATACTGGTATCAGGATTAGCATAAATATCAAATAATACTTGCAATGCTTGAATATTTCCTTTATCGGCGGCATCATTTAATAATTTTAATCCTTTATTAACATCTTTTGAGAACATTAAACCACGATAATAAGCTACTCCTGCCAAATACAGCGCATCGGAGTGTTGTTTTTCCAAAGCTAAAAACAAAAAAATCTTGGCTGAATCCAAGTTTTCGGGATAACCATTTAACCCTAGTAAATAATTTTCACATAATGCCATTGCGGCAATAGTATCACCTTTCCATGCGCTTTCTTTTAGTAGGTCTTGCCCCCAAAGACCTGAAAATACCCCCGTACCATATAACAAAAAAGAAACTATGATATTTCTCATGGATTATTCATTTTTAGATTGACTGAAAAGCCATTGCCATGTTTCAGGGGAATGCAAGGCTTTTTCCCAAGCGGCATGCCCTATCTCAGGGTAGAGCGTCATTTGAGCTTTACCATTTAGTTTCTCAATGGCTTTAACCATATTTTGGGTTCTTGAAGGTAGTACAACTTTATCTTGTAAACCATGAAAAGCCCAAATAGGAATATCTTTGATTAGGTATGCTTGGGATTCATCACCGCCCCCGCATATAGGGATTGCCGCCGCAAAAAGTTTAGGCTCTCTGCATAAAATATCCCAAACCCCAAATCCCCCCATTGATAATCCTACTACATAAATTCGTTTCTCATCAATTTTATTATTTTGTAACACTTTTTTTAGTAAATCTAACGTAGCTTGAAGCGTTGGAGAGATAGCAGGCATGACATGCGATTTTAACGTCCATTCAACGTTTACCCATTTGGTTCCAGCGGGGCATTGTGGTGCTAAAATATAGCAAGGATAATCCTTCTGAGATTCTTCAGAGGCTAAATGGGCTATGTGCTTCAAATGTTTTTCATTGTCAATACCACGTTCTCCTGCTCCATGTAAAAATAAAATGATTGGATATTTTTCAGTATTATTTTTAGGTTTGTATAAACGATAATTAATCTCTAAATTTCCATTAACATAAGTTAAATTATCAAAAAGATAATTCTGCCCTGAGCATTGTATTATCATTATTGAGATTAAAAACAACAAAAAAATTTTTTTCATATTACTTCCATTTTTTAAACCAAGAAGCAATTTTCATGCGAATGACTCCCAATATAGCTTCTTTGATAATTCCTTTACTCATTTTAGAGGATCCTGCGGTTCGGTCTGTAAAAATAATAGGAATTTCTTTAATTTTAAAGCCGTATTTCCATGCTTTGAATTTCATTTCAATTTGGAAAGCGTAACCAATAAATTTAATAGGTTCTTGTAAAATCTTTTTTAGAACCGTATCTCTATAACAAACAAACCCAGCAGTGGCATCTCGCAATTGCATACCTGTGATGAAACGAACATAAACACTAGCAAAATAACTTAACAAAACCCTACTCATAGGCCAGTTTACTACATTTACACCTGTAATGTATCTTGAACCAACCGAAACATCATATCCTTCATCTCGGCATGTCCTTAGCAAGCGTACTAAATCCTGAGGATTATGACTAAAATCCGCATCAATTTCAAGGAAATATTCATAATTTTTTTCTAAACCCCACTGAAACCCTGCTACATAAGCGGTGCCTAAACCAAGTTTTCCTTCTCGTTCAAGAAGAAATAATCGTTCTAAATATTGATTTTGTAATTCTTTCACTATATGAGCTGTTCCATCAGGAGACCCATCATCTACAACTAGTAAATCAAAAGGTTCTTCTAAACCCATAATGGCATGAATCATATTGGCAATATTTTCTTTTTCGTTATAAGTAGGTGTAATTACCAATGCTTTCGAAGACATAAACAATTCGCAAAAATGCAAAAAAATCGTTATGAATAAAAAGATTTATTAAAAATTACAACTTATGTTTCCTTTAATTTTGTATAATTTTCACGTTCTGGTCTTGATAAATAATAGTTCCATTTTGAAAATCTTTACTAAGAATGAGTTGAAGATTACTCAAACTATCTATTGAACAGTCGTAGCCCCGTTCATGATAAACATGCTTTAGATTTAAATAGTAAAGGTCTGTGTAATCGAGCGCAGAAAGATTTAAGCGAAGTTTTAAATGATGAGGATATTGTTTGTAAATGGCATGAGCAAAACGATATGCTTGAAAATGCACCTGAAATTGTGTAGTAAATTCCTTGTAATTAGAAAAAAGCAAAAATGGAACTGCAAATATGCTTACTAAACCAGCAAACCATTTGATTTTAAGTGTAAATTGAGAAAGTAAGTAAGGAATAATAAACGATAGAGGCATAAATGCTTTTGCTGGAAATGAAGTATTTAGACCAATCAGCACTGCAATGATTGAATAGATACCCCAAAAACGAGCACCAAAATCTTTTTTTAGTATTAAACCAAGTAAAGAACATATGAAAATTCCCCCAATCCAAAAAGGCATGTTCCAGAAGTCTGGTATTTGCCAAATTTGATTAAAAAAAATCATTTTTTCATTATAGCTAACATGCTGGTAGTAAGCTCCTTGAAATATATTAGTAGGATTTAGAAAAATCAATATTGGAAGATATACAATAAATGCTCCAAAAACAGTAAGAAATAAGTTAGCACGTAATAGCTTGAAATCGTATTGAAAGGTTAATATCCACAAAGGGATTAAGAAAAATAGAGTTGAAGGCAGAGTATATAAAGCAAGAATTTGTAAAACGATGAGTTCATAAAAAAATTTTTGTATCCAATTCTTTTCATAAAAAACCCAAATAGCAAAGCATAACGTCATTGCTAAAGCATATCCTCTTCCAAGAAAACTATGTATCCAATTGACATACATCAAGTTTAGAATGAGAATAGCGAAAATACTTAAATACAGTTTTTGGGTTTTATGAAAAACCCATGTTAATATGAGTAAGTCAAGAAAGAGGGAGGCTATAGTACTCGGTAATCTTAATGCTGGTATTGGACCCAAAAAAGAAAAAAAATTAACGATAAGGGTATGTAAAACATGGTTTCCATGAATAGGATAGTAAGCAATAATTACCCAAAAGCCTCTTCTCACAAATTCTTCCCAAATATAGATTTCATCGTAAGTAAGAGGAAAGTAAACAAGATTGAACAATCGTGTACAAGTTAGAAATAGTAAAAAGCAAAGCAAAATATACTGCTGGTTTAATGTTAGGTTCTGAAAAAAAACTTTCAGATAAGAAAAAAGTTCTGTATAAAGATTAAATTTATATTGAATTTTTTGTTTAAAAGAGGATTGATTTTTATAAATCACTAAACCTACAATTGCTAAAATCCCCCAGAACAAATATCCTAAAACTCGCAAGATTTGAAATTTCTGGGGTGTAAGATAAATATTTTTAAGTTTAAAAAGTTGTTGTTCAGTTTGGGTTAAGGGAGTTAGATAATCAATGAAAGTAGAATAGTCATAGAAAAAATATATAAAAAGAGTTAAACTGAGTATGTAGACTGAAATAAATAAATAAAGAAGACTAATTTTAATAAATCGCGAATTATTGTTCATTGATAAAAAAGCCGCTGATTTACAACGGCTTTAACAAAATTATACTTTTTGTGTCTGAAAGTTTCTTATTCGTAATTGTTCAATAATATTGATAGCAAAGTATAAATCCTCAAAGTATTCTCGGATAATATTAAAATCATTTAAAGTTTGGAAGATTTTGGGTTCAAATAATTTACGTTTAAGTTCTACGGCAAAGTAAGCACGGTTTCCATGGAAAGAAAAATACAAATTATGATGCGAACGTTTTGCGAACTCCGCCATTTGACTAAGAAAAGCATCCGTAAAAATTTTCTTAACGGCTTTTTCATCATTAGAACGTATTTGGAATAAGTTTTCAAATTCAGTATGATTGACATGCACAATAGGAAAAGATTTATTGACGGTTTTTAAATTTAAGTTGGCTTTGGGTAAGACAATGATCTCATTAGGCAGGTCTATATCAATTTCAGTTACAAGAAATAAACCGTGAAAAACATAATCGAGTTTAGCATTGTAACCTTTTCCGGAGGCAACATCTAATTCACAGAATTGCATGGGTATTCCATCTATTTTCCCCCAAACCAAATCATCACCATGATACCGCTTAAAAGTTCCTGTAAATAAAGCACTATACTTAAAATCGTTCAATGTAATTTTTTTATAGGCATTATAATGAACGGACGGGTCCACTTGGTTTATCATTCGTTCTATGACGAGGTTTTTAAAATCCTTGTAGAACTGCTCATTACCTCGGTAAGATTTCACGATAATCCATGCAAACGCCGCATAACTGATAGTGAATAAGATATGGAAACCATAACTCAACTCAAAGTGTATACACATGTACAAAGAAGCCGCATAAACCATAAACAGCAGTACTTCTAACACAATAATTTGATTTACAATGACTTTTCTTTTTTTGTCAAGGAGTTGTAAATCGCTTTGTAATTCTGTTTCAAAAAACTTTTTTAATTCATCGATACTTTTCATAATAGTTAATTTAATTAAAGACTAATATTTAAATTTTTTTAAATTTCAAATTTTATGCCTTGTGCTAAAGGAAGTTGAAAGGAATAATTAATAGTGTTAGTTTGCCGTCTCATATAAGCTTTCCAAGCATCAGAGCCAGATTCTCTACCGCCGCCTGTTTCTTTTTCTCCACCAAATGCTCCCCCAATCTCTGCCCCTGATGTCCCAATATTGACGTTCGCAATACCACAATCAGAACCATTTACAGATAAAAATCTTTCAGCTTCAATTAAATTTTGCGTAAAAATAGCAGAAGATAATCCTTGTGGAACACTGTTCTGCATCGTAATCGCTTCATCCAATGTTTTATACTTCATTAAATACAAAATAGGAGCAAAAGTCTCCTCCTGTACAGAAGGATAGTGATTTTCTGCTTCCACCAATGCAGGTACCACATAATTTCCTTGTAAGTGGTCACCACCAAAAATTATTTTTCCACCCTCCTCTTGGACTAATTTTAATCGCCTCATCATATTATCAACAGCCTGATTATCTATGAGAGGTCCTATTAATGTGTTGGCATCTAATGGATTACCAATTCTATTTCTTAATGATTCGTAAGCTTTTAATAAAGAAGTTTTGACTTTATCGTAGATATTCTCTTGTACAATTAAGCGGCGAGTGGAGGTACATCGTTGCCCGCAAGTTCCTACTGCCCCAAAAATCACCGCTGGTATTGCTAATTCCAAATTTGCGTTTTCTGTGATAATAATAGCATTGTTTCCTCCTAACTCTAAAAGGCATCTTCCTAATCTTTTCGCAACTTCTGCCCCCACTATCTTTCCCATTCTTACAGAACCCGTAGCAGAAACTAATGGTATTCGTTTATCCTTGGATAGCATCTCTCCGACTCGGTAATCCCCTATGACCAAAGTAAAAATAGCCTCCGGTAAGTTGTTTTTTTTGAGAACTTTGGAGACTATATGCATGCATGCAATAGCAGTTAAAGGTGTTTTTTCACTGGGCTTCCATAGCGTAACATTTCCACAAACTGCCGCAATCATCGCATTCCATGACCATACTGCAACCGGAAAATTAAATGCCGATATTACTCCAACAATACCCAAAGGATGCCATTGTTCATACATTCTATGACTTGGACGCTCGGAGTGCATCGTTAATCCATATAACTGACGAGATAAACCCACCGCAAAATCGCAAATATCAATCATCTCCTGCACCTCACCAAGCCCCTCCTGGTATATCTTCCCCATTTCATAAGAAACCAACCATCCTAAACTCTCTTTATTTTTTCTTAATTCTTCTCCTATCTGCCTTACTATCTCTCCCCGTTTGGGTGCTGGTACATTTTTCCATACTTCAAATGCTTCCTGTGAAGCCTCAATACAACGCTCATATTCCTCAAAATTGGCATACTTCACCTTTGCTATAAACTGACCATCCACAGGAGAATGTATCTCGTGATATTTATTACGATTGCTTAACTTTTGACTACCTATAAATGCACATTCATTCTCCTTTTTTATTCCCAAGGTCCGAAGCCTTTGCTGAATTTCATTCGTTTGCGTTTGAGAAGTATTCATTTTATTATCTAACAAGTTTAATACGCAAATTTAATACCTTTTTTAAATAATTCCAAAAAAAATAAAAATGTGAATAAAGTTATCCGACTTTTTGTATCATGACACACACAATATAACTACGATAACTAAATGAAGTCCCCAATAAAAAAACAATCATTTTTCATTTATATCTGAAAAACTGTAATTTTGCGAAAATTTTTAGAATGGATAGAAACAGTATCATCGGATTGATTTTAATCGGTGCTTTATTGATGACCTGGAGCTATTTTTTTGCTCCTAATCCCCAAAATAACCCCCCTTCCGTTACAACCGACTCCTTAAAAATCCAAAATCAAAAATTACTTATAGATACCCTTAAAAAAGATAGTTCAATTACTACTAGCAAAGTATCTACCCTGGACTCCTCCTATGCCGCTCAATTTGGTGTCTTCCAAAAATTCTTAAACGGTGAAAATAAAACCATTACCGTAGAAACAGACCTCTACACTATTCAACTTTCTACTCGTGGCGGTGTCCCTGTTCAGATTGTATCCAAAAAATACAAAACTTTTGATGGTAAACCGCTTCCTCTGCTGTCTAATCACCCTAAAAATCAATTTAATTATCAATTCTTACATAATCAAACCGTAATAAAAACCCAACATCTATTCTTCGAAACCTCCACTGATAGCCTCAAACTTAGTGGTAAAGAAAAAAAAGAATTACAATTTACAGCTAAAATAGATGACACCAAATCTCTTATCCTCAAATATATTTTCTACGGTGATAGTTATCATTTTGACCACGAGTTGATTACGAATAATCTAGGCAATGATATAAAAAACAATTATTTTGAATTAGTATGGACAAACCATCTAGCTAAAACTGAGAAATCCAAAGAAAAAATGTTACCTGAAACCAGTATTTACTACCTCTACAACGATGAAATTGATTATTTAGATGCTGTTTCCACAGAGCCTCAGTCCTTTAAAGAGCAAGGTAAATTCAAATGGGTTTCCTACAAATCCCAATTTTTTTCAGCAACCATAATCGCCCAAAAAGAAGAATTCGAATTTATCAAAGTAGAATCCTCCATCCTCCCCGACTCCAGTCATACCAAATTACTATCTTCTTCCTTGCAAATCCCTTACAGGCATGCCCCTAAAGAATCTTTCTCTTTGCGAATTTTTGCTGGTCCTAATGATATACCTTTACTTAAAAGCTATGATTTACGCTTAGAACAACAAATTAGTTTAGGTTGGGCTTTATTTAGAGGAGTTACGAACTGGCTAATCATTCCAGCTTTCAATTTCTTTGAAAATTTTACTTCTAATTATGGTATCGTTATACTTCTACTGGCATTGTTCATAAAATTATTACTATCCCCCCTGACCTACAAATCCCACCTGTCTATGGCTAAAATGAAGATTGTCAATAATTTACCTGAAATGAAAGCTATTGAAGAAAAATATAAAGATGATGCCACGAAATTACAGCAAGCTAAAATGGAGTTTTACAACAAAGTAGGTGTTAGCCCTTTTAGTGGTTGTTTACCCATGTTGTTACAAATTCCCATTTTACTTTCTATGTTTTATTTTTTCCCAAGTGCTATCCAATTACGACAACAAGCTTTTTTATGGGCAGATGACCTCTCCACTTACGACTCCATTCTAGACTTAGGTTTCAATATCCCTTTTTATGGTGACCACGTCAGTTTATTTACTTTGTTAATGACCCTTTCTACGATTGCCTACACCTACATGCAACAACAAGCACAAGGAGATTCAGGACCCAAAGAACTTAAATACATGGGATACATCTTTCCAATTATTTTCTTGGGAATTCTTAATAATTACTCCGCAGGTTTAAGCTGGTATTACTTCGTCATGAATATGCTTACTATGGGGCAAACTTACGCCATGAAATTTTTTGTAAGCGAAGAAAAAATTAAAGCTACTATCGAAGAAGCTAAGAAAAAACCTGTAAAAAAATCACGCTTCCAAAGAATGTTAGAAGAAGCTCAAAAAAAACAAAAAGCCCAGTCCAGAAAGTAATAATTTTATAATGAAAATTTTTAATTCTTTTCAGGATTGGACGATTCAAGATAAGTTGGTTGCCACTTTAGGCACGTTTGATGGAGTTCATTTAGGACACCAATTCATTTTAAACGACCTTAAAAAACACGCTAAAAATCAGAACGCAAAATCCCTTGTTATCAGCCTAAATCCACACCCAAGAATTGTTTTAGGACAAGCAAAAAACCTTAAACTTATCCAAACACTTCAAGAAAAAATACAAAGTATTCAAAATCAAGAAATCGATTATCTTTTCCTTCTGCCTTTTGACTTACAAATTGCCAACCTCTCCGCTGAAACATTTTTGAAAGAAATAATCTTTGGTCGATTACAGATTGATGTATTACTAATTGGTTACGACCATCGCCTTGGCAAAAATCGTGAAGGTAATTTTGAGTTTATTCAAGCCATCGGTAAACAACTTCATAAACAAGTCATTAAACTCTCAGAATTTAAATATGGAGAACAAAAAATTTCTAGTACTATTATAAGAAATTATATTTTAGAGGGTTACATTAAAAAAGCCAATGAGTTACTAGGACACACTTTTACACTTACAGGAAAAGTAATTGAAGGTGATAAAAGAGGTAGACTACTCGGCTTCCCTACTGCCAATATTTTCGTAGATGACCCTTACAAAATTATTCCTAAAAATGGAGTTTACATCTGTAAAGTCATTAGTAATCAACAATCTTATTTCGGAGTAACTAATATTGGTAATAGACCCACTTTTAATACCATGAAACATCAAGTAGAAGTTCATATTTTAGATTTCTCACAAGATATTTATAATCAATATCTTACTTTGGAATTTTTAGAATATGTTAGACCCGAGCAAAAATTTGAATCAATAGACCAACTAAAACAACAAATCCATCGCGATGTGGTTTCAACCCGGGAATTTTTTAAACTGAAAACCTTATGATAAATATTATTGTTGCAGTTTCAACGAATGGAGTAATAGGATTGAATGGGAATATGCCATGGCACATTCCTAAAGATTTGCATTACTTCAAACAAATTACTACTCCCCATACAATAATTATGGGCCGCTACACCTACCACGCTATTGGAAAACCCCTGCCTAATCGAAAAAATATTGTGCTTACAAAAACCCTTACTCCACAACAAGGAATCCTTATCGCTGGCAACTGGGAACAAGCTCTCAATATGATAACAAACGAAGAACAAGTTTTTATTATAGGTGGTCAACAAGTTTTTGAACAAGCCCTTGAAAAACAATTGGTTAAACGTATTTATAGAACCTTAATTCATTACCACTTTGATGGAGATACCTTCTTCCCTGAAATAAATCTCAAAGAATGGAAACTTATTAGCAGTACATTCTCGATGAAAGACGAAAAAAATCCTTATGACTTAACCTTTGAAATTTGGAGTAAGCATGAAAACGAAAGCCGATAAAAAAGAAATGTCCTTTGTGGAGCATCTAGAGGAGCTACGCTGGCATATCATTCGTAGTCTTATTGCTATTGGTATTTGTATGATTTTTTTCTTTGCTTTTATCCAAGATTTTATCAATCAAGTAGTATTAGCTCCTTTCTCAGCGAAATTTTTTATCAATGATTTTTTATGCCGAATGAATGAGACCCTATGTTTTGGTAAAATTGAAGTAAATTTACAGGCAACAGAACCTTATGAGCAATTTACAAGGGCTATCTACATAGCATTCATTGGTGGGTTCATAGTAGCATTTCCTTATGTGGCGTGGGAATTTTGGAGGTTTCTAAAACCTGGATTGTTAGAAGAAGAAATAAAAAAAACCCAAAATTTTGTATTGGTAGTTTCTATTTTATTTTTATTAGGCGTGTGTTTTGGTTACTTTATAATATCACCTTTCTCTGTGATATTTCTATCAAAATTTCAGATTGCAGATGGAATTCAAAATAATTGGCGTATTGGTTCTGTGATAGAATTGATTGCTCAAATTACCCTTGCAGGAGGGCTACTATTTCAATTGCCGGTGTTATCTTACTTTTTAGGACGTATGGGCATACTATCAAGTAAGTTCATGAAAAAATATCGCAGACATTCCATAGTTTTGATTTTAGTGATTGCAGGTATCCTAACCCCACCAGACCCTCTCAGCCAAATATTTTTAGGTATACCCATGTACTTATTATATGAATTGAGTATCGGGCTTGTTAAAAGTATTGAAAACAAAGAAAAAACAACAATCTTAGACCTCAATTCATAAAATAAAACCACAGAGTGGTCTACTCTGTGGTAAAGAACAATGATAAAAAAATTATAGTTAACTACATCCCATACTATTACCACAATTCAAGCATTTATAACATGTTCCATTTCTTATGGTGATATGTCCACAAACATTACAAGCAGGGGCATCCCCCATCATATTACTCAAAAATTTTTGTGTTGCTTCTAACTGAACCTGACTACTCAACGTTGTTTCTATCATATCAACAGGAGTATATGAAGTTTCGTAGTCATCTTCAAAAGTAAAGTAGATTTCTTCTTCTGGTTCGCTAGGGTGAGGTTCTGTGATATTTTGAGAAGGTTTTATTTGAACCAAATCATCTCTTTTAAGGTACTCAAAAGCCAACAATCTAAAAATATAATCCACGATAGAAGTGGCAGACTTAATATTGGGATGGTCAACAGGACCGGAGGGTTCAAAGCGAGTGAAAGTAAATTTGTCGACAAATTCTTCAAGTGGGACACCATACTGTAAACCGATAGAAACCGCAATAGCGAAACAATTTAACATAGAACGTAGCGTAGCCCCTTCTTTGTGCATATCAATAAAGATTTCGCCCAGGGTTCCATCTTCGTATTCTCCTGTATGTAAGAATACTGTTTGCCCACCGATTTTAGCTTTTTGTGTGAATCCTTTACGTTTGTTAGGTAAAGTTTTACGGTATACTACCCTACTCAATTTTCGTTTGAAAACAGTATCAGAGGACTCCGCCAATAATTTTTTTGCCGCTTCTAAAACTTGCTCCTGTGTAAGTTCGGATAAGTTAACAGATTGAGAGACTTTGTTTTCTTTGGAGGTTTCAGATTTATTAGACAACGGTTGAGATAATTTTGAGCCATCACGATAAATAGAAATTGCTTTTAAACCCAATTTCCAGGACAATGTATAACAATCTAAAATATCTTGAACAGTTGCTTCGTTAGGTAGGTTTATAGTTTTTGAGATGGCACCAGAAATAAACGGTTGCGTAGCCGCCATCATACGGATATGCCCATGAGCATGAATGAAACGTTTACCTTTTGTTCCACACTTATTAGCACAATCAAAAACAGGGTAATGCTCTTCTTTAAGGTAGGGAGCCCCCTCGATGGTCATGGTACCACAGACATGTTCATTAGCAATTTCTATTTGTTTGGTAGTAAAACCCAGAGCCTCTAACAGATTAAAAGCAGGTTGATTATACTGTTCAGGCTTCAAGCCGAGACGTTTTAAAGTTTCTTCGCCGAGCGTGTAAACATTAAAAGCAAAAGAAATATCAAAAGCTGTAGGCAATTGTTTTTCAATGTTTTCGATATCTTTTTCAGAGAATCCTTTTGCTCGCAGCGCATCGTGGTTTATAGTTGGTGAGTTTTTAAGCGTTTGGTGCCCTAAAACATACTTGATAATAGCGTCAATTTGTTCAGAAGTATAACCTAAATTTTTAAGTGCTAACGGAATAGATTGATTGATGATTTTAAAGTAACCGCCGCCCGCTAGTTTTTTGTATTTTACTAACGCAAAATCAGGTTCAACGCCTGTTGTATCACAATCCATTAAAAGACCTATGGTTCCTGTTGGAGCGATAACAGTAGTTTGAGCATTGCGGTATCCATATTGTGTACCAAGTTTGAGGGCTTCGTCCCATGAATCACAAGCCGCTTTTAATAAATACTGGGGGCATGCGGTTTGGTCTATTCCTACCGGTTTTATAGATAAACCTTCATAATCATTAGCATTATAAGCGGCATAACGATGATTTCGGATTACCCGAAGCATGTCTTCTTTATTTTCTTCGTATTTTTTGAAGGGACCGAAGTTTTTGGCCATTTCTGCGGAAGTAGTATAAGCTGTACCTGTTATAATAGCAGTTACTGCACCAGCAATGGCATTTGCTTTCCGGCTATCATAAGGGATACCTGAAATCATTAAAACCGAACCTAAATTCGCAAATCCTAATCCAAGTGTTCTGTACTCATAAGAAAGTTGAGCGATTTCTTTGGAGGGGAATTGAGCCATCAAAACAGAAATTTCTAATACGATAGTCCATAAACGAGTAGCGTGTTTAAGTCCTTGAATATCAAAGGTTAGGGTATCTGTATTAAAGAATTTTAACAGATTAAGGGAGGCAAGGTTACAAGCGGTATTGTCTAAGAATAAATATTCGGAGCAAGGATTTGAAGCACGGATTTCACCTCCTTTGGGGCATGTATGCCATTCATTAATGGTAGTATGGTACTGTATACCAGGGTCAGCACAAGCCCAAGCAGCTTCAGCGATGGCGTCCCACAGCTCTTGGGCTTTATAAGTTTTTAGAACTCTACCATCGGTTCTCGCTGTACAATGCCAATCCCCATTTTTTTCTAGAACTTCAAAAAATTTATTAGGAATACGAACAGAATTATTAGAGTTTTGCCCTGAAACGGTTCGGTAAGCTTCACCTTCGTAGTCTGAAGAGTATCCAGCCGCAATCAAAGCGGCAACTTTTTTTTCTTCTTCTTGTTTCCAGCGAATAAACTCCATGATTTCGGGGTGGTCAATATCTAAAATGACCATTTTTGCGGCTCTACGCGTAGTTCCACCTGATTTAATTGCTCCAGCCGCACGGTCTCCTATCTTTAAAAAACTCATTAAACCCGAAGAGTATCCACCACCACTCAAAGGTTCATTCTCTGCTCTGATGTTTGAAAAATTAGTTCCTACCCCTGAACCATACTTGAATATCCTTGCTTCACGTACCCATAAATCCATAATCCCACCCTCATTGACCAAATCATCTTTCACTCCCAAAATAAAACAAGCATGGGGTTGGGGGCGCTCATAGGCATTTTGCGATGGTAATACCTCTTCTGTTTCAGGGTCAACGTAATAGTGACCTTGTGGCGGACCTGCTATCCCATACTCAGAATACAAACCTGTATTAAACCACTGGGGAGAATTTGGCGCAGCCATTTGCGATAATAACATGTAAACCAACTCATCATAAAATGCATCAGCATCTTCCTCGCTCAGAAAATAATTATACTTCAGCCCCCATTTTTTCCAGCAATTCGCTAATCTGTGAACCACCTGCTTAACAGAAGTTTCTGAGCCCAATGTACCATCAGGCTGCGGAACCCCAGCTTTTCTAAAATATTTCTGTGCCAAAATATCCGTGGCTACCTGACTCCATTGCTTGGGCACTTCTACGTTCGTCATCTCAAATACCTTATCTCCCGTAGGATTTTTTATCACTGATGAACGATAGTCATACTCAAACATTTCATATACATTTTTGCCTTTCTGGGTATAATAGCGTGGTATTACTAAACCCTTAGGCATTTTTTGATTCTTTGATGCCATATTTTTTTTAAAGTAGATTACAAAGATAACAGTTAAGCGCATCCACTAGTTTAGATAGTCTTGTATTCTTTTACACATCAATTGTGGATAACTCCTAATTACTTGCTTTTTCATAGAGTTACAATCGTCCTATAAAATACTCCTCGGTTATATCTGACTTTCACTAATATATTCGTTTTAGTTTGATTATCAAATAGTTTAAAAAAGAAAGTCGCTTTATGAAAGCGACCTTCTCTACCTATGAAAATCTTGTTTTTATTTATAGACCACAATCTTATGATTAAAGTTTTTCTGTGGTGTTTGTAATAACAAGTGATATATCCCAAAAGATAGTTTATCGGCTCGTATTACCCATTCATTAAGCCCCTTCTGCGCTTCTTTCGTGAGTAAAAGCACTTGCTGACCTAACTCATTATAGAGGTGAATATCTGCCAACGTCTCCGATGAACTCATAAATCGTACTATAAACTCATCATTCTGAACTGGGTTAGGATAAATCACCACATAATCATCAGGTGCTTGTTCTAAATAAACTTCCGCTACATTAGAATATCCAACATTTCCGTTTTCATCTAAATAACGAACTCGGAAGACATTGTTATAATTATAGAACGGTTGTTTATCTTCTGTAAAGTACACCAGATTGTTATTGAACTCAAAGGTATCAATGCTCACCCAAGAACTACCTACCAATTTTTCCATGTAAGCGGTTCGGAAACTTCCATCGATGACCCAATTCAAATCAATGAAGGTTGATTGTGGATTATAGTTAGCGGTGAGGTAATTTTGAGTAATTGGCAAGATACAATCAGATACGTTAATTTGCTTAATCACTTGGCTTACGCAACCATTATGATTGACTGAAAGGGTTACGAAATAAGTTCCCGAGGTTGTATAGGTGTGCGTTGGATTTTGTGCGTTAGAGGTAGGAGAAGCATCTCCAAAATCCCATGTAACATTACCCCCTAAACCAGGACTTCCTGCAAATACCTGAAATTCACCCCAGTTAGGTCCATCAGCTTCTACATCTAACTCTAATTTCCAGCGGTTAGCAAAGATACCATTAGTTTCAGGGAAGAAGCCCGTATCAAAGTTACCCGTTGAAGGATAGGATGGGAACCATACTTTTGCTAATACCCATGGACCTCCCGTAGAGTAGTACAATCTTAACATTTTAGGTGATTGTGCAGCATAAGATGTGTTGTTATAGTTCCAGTAATAGAAACGGTTCACGGATTTAGGAGTTACATAATGCCATTGCACCCATTGAGTAGAAGGACCCGAAGCATTACCGGACCAAGCCGTATATCCCTGATGTACATTATCATACAAATGAGAGAAATTGAGGTAATCCGCAGAAGAGAAACTAATTCTTCCAGGAGATGGTGGTAAACCCGTAGTGCCTAATTGGAAGATATCATGACCACTAGGACCTATGCTCGGTACAGAATTCGTAGTTACTATGGTTTGGTTGTAGAATTGAATAGATTGGTTCACACAAGTAACAACGGTGTTATTGAAATCAGGCGTTAAAGTAGGCATTACTTGAGCGATAATAGGATTACGACCACCTGCACACATATTTTGAACATAATAAATTTTGGTTTCAGTGAGAGCAGGAGTAGTATAGGTACTAGTAGCGGTAGCTACCGGAGTACCTCCCGTAGGAACTGTGTACCAATTTGTAGGTTGAGCGGTAGTAAGCGTTGCGGAAGAACCTTTACAAACCGTAAACAACGATTGATTAGGAATATAAGGGCTCCAGTATCCCATATCATGCCCATCATAAGGTCCACCCGCAAAAATATTACTTACACAATTTGCAAAACTTGCAACAGAACCATGCCCATCATGAGGTCCACCCGCAAATATCTGTATAGTACAACCCACGTAGGTTACAGAACTATGACCATCATAAGGTCCACCCGCATAAATATTCGTTATACAATTCGAATACTGCGAAACTGAACCATGACCATCATAAGGACCGCCCGCATAAATATTCGTTACACAATTTGATGTATACAATAAAGAACCATGACCATCATAGGGACCACCCGCAAAGATGTTTGTGTCAGGTGGTGTACAACCTTGAACATAAGCAGAACCATGACCATCATAGGGTCCCCCTGACCACATGGTCGTTGTTATACAAAAAGCATATTCAGCAACAGAACCATGACCATCATAAGGACCACCCACAAAGATGGCGGGTTCACAATTCGCACTTAATAATACCGAACCATGACCATCATAAGGACCACCAGCAAAAATAAAACCTGCGCAATTGAGTAGTTGTGCAACCATTCCGTGCCCGTCATAATATCCTCCTGCATAGATGTTCTGCTCACAATTCGCAAATACTGTTGCGGAGCTATGCCCATCATAAGGACCGCCACCATAAATTTGTTCCAACTGAACATTAATCTCAAAACAATAAGTAGAATCACAACCCCAGTTGTTTATAGTTAAGCAGATTTTTTTGATACCCGGCGTTAACCAAGTAACAGTTGGAGGATTAGGACCCGAAAATTGAGAAGGAGTAGCAGAACAATAACCACCATCTGCACAAAAATCCCAAAAATAAATAGCACCCGGAATTACATCCGTAGAAGTATTAGTAAAAGTTATGGGTGCTCCTGCATAATAAGGACCAGGGCTTATCGTAAAGGAAGGTTTAGGATAAGGTTTAATATATATTAATTGTTGAATGGTATCACAAAGCGTACCATTACAAACTATTTGAGTAACAATATATTGCCCTGTATCGGGATAAACATGAATAGGTGCAAAAGCAGTAGACTGCGATGCGTCACCAAAATCCCACAAATACGTAATGCTTGAGCCCGTGGTAGCTAAATTCGTGAAATAAGTAGGTTCACCGAAACAATCCCCATTAAAAGAAAAATTCGCACGAGGCCTGTTTGGGTCTATGGGGTTACAAGAAGTATCAGTAACAGGAGTAGCCGTAACGTTTAACCTCACATAACCCGTAGCCACTTCCGGCATCACAACTTGTATCCAAAAATCTCCTGGTAATCGACATTTTAAGTTCAAAATAATAAACACTCCTTCTGCAACGCAGTTATCAAAGGTCATTGCATTACAATCCCCATAAGCTATACGGTATTGGATTTGGTCTGCGGTTACAGAAGTACTATCCTTCACCTCAATATCCAGGTTATATTTAACGGTATCGGTTAAACTAATTTTGAACCATTGAGATTTTCTACCAATTGGACCTTGCAAACAACCCATATTGGTGCCATCTTCGCCCGGTGCCTCTCCAATCGTATGGCAATTTATCCAAGATAGAGCAGTATAATTGCCCGCGGCATTAATATTAAATTCTTGTGGGTCACTACACAAATCTCCCTTAATAGGAATAAACCAAATTCTAGGAATTACCGTTTCGGTGGGAAAATCACAGCCCGTAAACATTAAATAATAAGTACCTGGATAAACGCATGCCGCTCCCCAGTGATAATAATTAGAAGGATTGAAATTAGGGTTTCCATTCACATAAATGGTCTGTGTAGGAACAATTCCTAATCCTGAGTTCGTAGAATCACCGGGAATATATTCACGCAATAATTTTACTGCATTGCTATTGTATGTAGTGATATTAGGTCCGGGGCGCGTATAGTTAATAAGGATTCGTCCTGTTTTGCCTACAGTAAATTTATACCATATCGTTTTCCCACAATGGGCTTGATCAGTTGGGTCAGCGGTAGCACAGTTTAAATTTCCAAGATAACCTGTTAAAGTGGTATCATTGTTAATAGTTAAGGGCGTGTAAGGCGGTTGATATTCAGAAGTGGGATTGCCGTTAATCACATTGGCTTCGGAGTAGTGGTCAAACAAAACATAAGCAGGAGGCGCAGGCTCAAACCGTATTCCTACTCGAATTTGAGTATTAGGTTCATTGTACGAATTATTATTAACCACAATATAGTACCTTCGCGTAACTATACCTGCACAAGGCTCTAAATACCAACTCACCGTTTGATAATTGCCACACCCGGATGAGCTGGTCGTAACATATTGCAAGGGAGGAGATAAGGAGTCATTGGGCGGTATAGTAGTATTCGGAGAATAATACACCGTAAATGGGGATTGACTGCCTTTTCCGTTCGTTAAATTATAAACGGATACATAAACAATACCTGGTCCTGTTACAGTGAACGTGTACCATAAATTTCTTCTGGGGTTAGTAGGACTGGGTAAAGCATTGGGAGGGGGATTTTGACCGATTGGGCAGTTATTGCTGGGGTCTGAAGCTAAAGCAGTAGTAGTACAAAAAAAGAAGTCTTCACTAGGTTGCCTTCCAAAAGGACCTAATGGGTCACTGATTTTGCCAAAATACTGTACGTTATCATTAGGAATATTACCAAAATCATAGGCTTGCGCCGCATGGTCAAATTTGGATACTCCTACCGAATCTACATACAAAGTAGGCGTAAAACTTACTCCAATATGCGAGTTATTAGCAAAAGTTACCAAGGTATAAGTTCCTGGAGGAAGGCTACATAACCGCATTTGGTCTGTAATACAAGCATGATAAACAGGTGCAGAAGGGTTTATGGATAAATCTCCATCATATAAACGGGTTTGAGTACCACTTGGGAAACCATAAATATAAACGTAAGAGGTTTTAGTAATGGTAAATTTACGCCAAGAGGCACGATTATAGCTAGGTAAACAAGGCGTAACTTCTACGGGGCCTGCCGCACAATCAAAAAAGTCCGTACCTAAACTGTAGGTCATCCAATTTTTAGGGATTGCCGCTGTATGGGGTCCATTTGGATACCAATCCGTAGTTCCTGCATTATAGGCTGTTGCAATCGTTCTAAACTGCTGTGCATTCGGATTAATTGAAATAGAAATATTGACTTGGTCTCCAATAACATCTCCTCTTCCTGAAGTATATTCAGGACTGGTAAAAGTTTTGCCATGCCCATAAGTAACCACTGTATACCAACCGGGCGGCACACATTCCGTAAATCCTCCCCCAAAACAATCTTTGTATAATCCTGTAAGTGAATTAGTAGAAATTCTACCACTAAAAATTCTGTGACTAATCCCTCCTGCACAAGTTACATGGCAGTTATGCGAAGAATTAAAAGTTAGAAGACTGGGTTGAGAAACATAAAATTCGCGATAGATTTGTTTGGTGGCTCCATTACAGGGGGCATATCCCAGGATAGTCAAAGGATTATCATCACAAGTAAAACGTGTGGGTGTTCCGGTTATACTCAAAGGAGAAGGAATGGTTACAGCACCCATATTTTCTGCTGTAGCAGGAGTATTAAATAACGTTGGAGGTATAACATCAAATTTGAACCAGGGTCTATCGCTTCCCCCAACATCCCCTGAATCTGCAAACGAAACTAAAGTATAAATTCCCGGTGTTACGCATACCTTGAACGGATAGTTTTGGCAACCTACTTGGTCTACTAAACCTTGTATTTTTCCACCTACAATGGGAAGAGCAGAAGCATCTCCTTTATAAAGCCGATAACTAAAACGCCACCAGTTACCACCGCCTACGGATAAAATACCATTTTGGTTGATAACCACTTTTCTATAGATGGCTCTCACATTGTGGGAACCACAAACATCTCCGTCTGGTAATACCGTGTTCTGACAATCAATGGTATCGCTTGTAGAATAAATCGTAGGACCATTGGGCAAAGGATTTCCACTATTTACGTTATCAATTTCAGAAGATGTATGTAAACCAAAAGCTTGTGAAAAAGAAAATAATACATTGATATGCAAGGTATGATAGCGTCCAAGATTAGAGGCCCAGGATTGATGGCTATTCGTAGAATCCATAATTCCGAGAACTTGAATAGTATAATCGCCTGGGGGCATACACCGAAAGGTAGCAGAACCCACAAACTGATTGTAAAAAGTTAAGCCGCTGCAACCTACATTGTTAATATTGCCTTGATAAATTCTTACTGCCAAACTAGGTTGGTACCAAGCAGTAAAACTAAATTGGACATCGGTTTGCGTTCCCAAAGTAAAAGTTTTCCATGAAGCAAGTTCGTATTTATTTCCGCCAATATTGAAAAAACCAGATGCAGGCAAAGCAGGAGGGCAAGCAGGCGTATTGTATAAAGATAACCTACCTTGACAAGTCAAATAATCTCCTATGCTTGTAGTACCATAATTCAGAGTTCCTAAGTTATGAGAGGCTATTACCGGATTAGGATTATAGGAAACCTCTGGACCTCCTCCAACTTCATACATTCTTACTTGTATTTGCGCTGCATAATTGTCCGGAATAAATAGTTGAATACTATAAGTGGTATTAGGTTCTAATAAACAAGGTGAAAAATCCGCTCCATAAGACCATGCGTTCGTTTGTGAAAGCGTTTTACAGGACACTACCTCCGTTAAGTTACTACCGCCTTCAGGGATACCATCGGGAATAGAATCTTGAATACAGTTACCTTTATAAAGTCTATAGCCCCATTGCCGTGGTATGCTGTGTAAACTACCCAGCCAAGGTGTTTCTTGAATTTCAAAACGATAAAAATCTACGCTTGCGTCGGTAGTAAAAATGTGCCATGCAGACTTGTTATAATTGGTATTAGGGCAAGGTGTTTCAATTTGTGTGATACTTTGGCAACCTACCTCATAAGTATAATTGATGGGTCCCCCAGAGATTACTCCAAAATTGTGAGGCTGTGCAGAATGGTCATGAAGAACTTCATCGGCACTCGGTGGAGCAGTTTCTAACTTAATAAAAATAGGAGAATTTGCCGCTAAGGTACCTGTAACCTGAAGTAAGTAATCCCCTTTTCTCAGACATTTATGGGTATAACCTTCTATATTTAGAATGGGAGGATCAACTACTTGTGCGGATCCGGGGAAACAGGTATTGGTTCGGAACAATGTCCAACCTGCCGCTGTTGCGGGCATAGGAAATGGAGCAACACCCGGCTGCATCAATGTAATAATCACGGTTCGCGTGGTAGGTATAGAAAATTTAAACCAAACCGATTTTTGATTCGCTACTTGCAATGGGTGAATATATTCACCAAACTGCAGTGTAGCTCCATTCAAACTTACTGTATCCGAGTAAAACGTCCCAAAATTCCAACCACCGCCTGATATATTTATCGTAGATGCATTCGCACAATGATCATTCGCAGGCTGTGCATTTAATCTATCAGGACGCCACCAAGATAATATAAGCAATAATATAATGTTAAATTTATATTTCAGCATAATAATTTTTAAAATGAATATTTAATTCATACGACTAAAAATTTTTTATTTTTTAAAAAAGCCGTTTGTAATTTTTATATTATAATAACAAACGGCTTCTATTTATAATATTGACTAAATTAATTTTTTATCGAGCTCCTCTTCCGCCATAGTATCGAGTTCTTGCAGTATTATCGCCATAATAACAATTGTAGTGCCCATCATAACGGTCATTAAGGCGACATCTATCCGAACCAGAGTACCAACTACCTCCTACTGTCATTATTCTATTATTATTACCTGAAATAGTGGCTGCTGGCCATCCTGTTACATCATGATCTCCCGCTGCGCTTATGTCTCCATCTCCCCAAACTCTTTGAAATTCTGCTGATCCATTATTACTACACGCTACTACTAACTCATCTAAATTTCCCGTCAACTCCATATTTCCATAATAACCAGCACCCGCCGTGATACGATTCGCAGTAGGTAAAGCAAAAATACCTACTCTGTAAGGACCTTGCCCACCATCTCCACCTGTTATGGTGGCAGTGGTTCCATAGTAGTTACAATTGGAATCAGTAGTATTACCAATCTCGGTACCATTTTCTGGGGTTGTAATGGAGTTTTCTTCAATAAGAGTGGTTGTACCCCAAGCATATTCACCAGCAATCACTGGTCCTTCACCTCTACAAGCTTTAACATATTCTAATTCGGACATAGGTCTTAAAGCCGCCCAGTCTAGATAAGCAGACAAATCTCTCCAACTAAGATAATTTTGTGCTCGGTCGGGTCTATCCGTTTGATAAATGTTTGGAGGCGTTCCTGAATTATTGGTTCTATTTCTATAATTGTTAAAGTTTCCAAGATAACGATTGGATTGAGCAGTGGAAGGAATAGTATTTAAGAAATCTGCGTATTGTCCTTGCGTGATTTCATACTTCATTAGATAAAAAGGAGCATAGCCTTTTGGATAGGTAGCGGGCAAGTTTAAGTTCACAAAAGTATGGTTCCATGTACCAGTAGCCATATAATTAGTTGTTTGTACTGTAACAGCGGCTTCTGAAGTAATTTGTTGTGTAGCAAATCCCCAGTAAACATTATTGATAAAGAAAGGACCTTGAGGGATAAAAACCATTTCAATACCAAATACTTTTACGTCTATATCTCCGGAGGTAGGTAGATTATTGATTTTTAGGGTAATAGTATGAGGACCGGCATTGGGATAAATTCCTACAGCGGTTCTACGAAGCATAACACCTGTATTGTTAGGTGCGGCATCAATCCCTACGGCAGAGCCATCGGAAAGAGTGGGTTCCAGTGCTGAACTGAAATTGTGGTCAGAGAGGGTTACAGAAACTAATCCGTGTGTCCAAGGAGTGGTAGGTGATGCTCCACAGGTTCTAAATTTCACGAACACCCAAGCCGCATCCCAGTTAAAAGGTACTGTTGTTACTCTCCAACTATTGTTCCATTTCAAATCAAACGTTACCGTTTGTGCTGCCTGATTTACTGATAAATTGCTAACTGTTAGATTGTTAGCGTTCACATTGTGGCTCATAAGCCAACAAGCAAGAATGATTACATTAAAACCAAAGTTTTTCATATACTTTAATATTTTAAAGGTCGTTACAAAAATAATGGGTTGAAAATTACTTACAAAATCTTTATGTAAGATTTTTTGTAATATTCTTAATCGTATTTTGTAATAAAAAAAAATCGTGAATTTATTTTTTTATCTAGTGATAAAGCTTTTTTTGAAACTAATTATATTTTTTAGTTTTAAAAGAACTAAAATTTACAATTTAAAAATAATTTTCATAATTTTATTACATCAAACAATAAGAAAATAATAGTTTTTGATAGTTTCTTATGATAAAACACATTAACTTTATAAACACTATGTAACAAATTGACTTATAATTTAAATTATAGAGCTGTGCACCAAATTTTATGTGGATAAAAAAAAACGCTCTTGCAAGGTAATAAGAAGTATAAGAATTATAAAAAAATTTTAAATAAAAAATTTTTGAATCAAAAAAATGATTATGTTTGCATTCTAATTTTTATCAAAATGAAAAAAAATATGGTTTATTTATTATTACTTGCTACCCTTCCTTTTTCTGATTTATTAAGTCAAGAGAAAGTAGTAGTGTTAGGTAGCTCTTCGTTAAATCCTAAAACAAGAGGATTTTATGAAGAAAAGGTTGAGATTTGGGGCGGAAAAGTCATTGAGACTTTTATAGACTCCAAAAATCCCTTAATGTTTGTTTCGTACAGCAATCCTACTTTAAAAGTAGAGGAGCTGATAGAAAAGTTAGAAAAAAATGAATTAAAGGCTTCCTTTTATGTGAAAGAGGTTCAAAATTCACAACAACTTCAAGAACTGGGGATATCTAGTCCCAAAATCTTTTCTTATTTTCAGGGGAATAACACACCACAAGAAAAGCCATCAATAGATTTCGTAAAAGAATACGAAAAAGAGGGGAAAAAATATGTACGTTGTGATTGGGCTCCTTTCTATTATGAAGTAACAGGAAATCCTGAATTAGATGAGAAAAATTATCAACAAGCTAAAGCAAAATGGGTACAAGAAAACCCGAAAGCTTATCAAAATTTAAATATTGATTTACAACGTTAAAATTTTTGATAGTTATGAAAAAGATATTTACCACATTAGTTTTTGTTTATACGTGTTTCATAGAGATTTTGATTGCACAGCCTGCAAATGATAACTGTACAGGAGCAATTTCCTTAACCGTTGGAACTTCTTGCTCCTATATCTCAGGTTCTACTACCAGTGCTACGCAAACTTTTGCAGGATGTATAGGTAATGCGGATGATGATGTCTGGTATACTTTCGTCGCAACTGCTACCAGCCATACCGTCCAAGTGCAAAGTGGTACAAGTTTTGACGCTGTTTTCCAAGTATATTCAGGTTCTTGCGGCGGTACAAGTCTCATTTGTAGAGATGCCACTGGCTCTGGTGGATTAGAAACCTATACTTTAACTGGACTTACCGTAGGAAATACCTATTGGATACGTGTATATCATTATTATTCCGGTAGTGGAAGCGGTAACTTCCAGATTTGCGTCACTACACCTGCTTCTCCCCCCGCAAATGATGACCCCTGTAATGCTATTCCCTTAACCGTAGGAACTTCTTGTTCTTACAGTACTTATACCAACGCAGGAGCAACTGCAAGCACAGGAGTACCTGCACCAGGCTGTGCAAATTATTCTGGCGGCGACGTATGGTTCACTGCCACCGTTCCCTCCTCAGGAAGGCTCGTCATTGATAGTAACACAGGCGTAATTACCGATGGCGGTATGGCTATTTATTCAGGAACCTGCGGCTCGCTTACCTTGATTGAGTGCGACGATGACGACAGCCCAAATGGACTCATGCCTATGATTGATAGAAGTGGACTTACCCCAGGCTCTACCATCTGGATACGCTTCTGGGAATATGGTAATGATAATAACGGTACTTTTCAAATTTGTGCATATGACCCCTGCGGACCTACACCCACTTGTAATTCTTTAATAGGAACCGGCCTCATCAATGTAGCTTCTTTACCTTATGCATCAGGAGCAGGTACCACTTGTGGCGCAGTTGATAACCTAACTTCCTCTAATGTGGTTACCTGTGGTGGTACTAATTACTTCACTGGTGAAGACCAAGTATTTGTTTTTACTCCTACTTCTTCGGGCTGTATTAACATTAACTTAACTTCTTCGGGTACTTACACTGGCTTAATGCTTTATCAAGGTTGCCCAACAGGTACTTGTGGTCCAGGTTCTGGTATTTGTATCGCTTATGCTCAAAGCCCCTCCGGAAATAAATCTATGACCGCTAATGTTACCGCAGGGCAAACTTATTATCTAGTTTTAGACTCTTGGAGTACCCCAGTGTGCAATGCTTATTCTAATTTAACGATTTCTGCACCTAGCCCTGGACCTTACAATGATGCTATCTGTAACGCTCAAGCATTACTTTTAGGCGTACCTTTCTACGGCACTAATGCTTGTGCAGGCAGTGCAGGAGAACCCGCCGCTCCCACTTGCTGGACAACCGGAACAATGAACACAGTATGGTATTCCGTTGTGGCTCCT
>CALLNY010000015.1 GCA_938005475.1 uncultured Bacteroidia bacterium
TCTAAGTAATTAGGCAAGTATAAGTCATCAGCATCTAATAACGCAATATAATCACCTTGCGCCTTACTCATTCCTAAATTACGAGTATCCGAGACCCCAGTATTAGGTTTATTAATAAGTTGTACTCTGCTATCTTTATTACAAAACTCCTGAACAATTTCAGGAGTTTTATCTTTTGAACCATCATTCAAAACTATAATCTCAAAATCTTTAAAAGTTTGGTTTAATACCGATTCTAGTGTCTCAGCTATAAACTTTTCTGCGTTGTATGCAGGTATAATTACGGAAACTTTAGGCATGAATAATTTTTTCTACTAAAATAGATACTTGGTTATTTAATACTTCAACTACTCCACTATCCACGAGATAAGATTTTATTTCCTGATTAGTAGCAATTTCCACTTTTCCATTTTGTAATGTAGAAATTAAAGCCGCATGGTCTGGATAAACTCCAAAATTACCATTACTTCCAGGAATATTTACATAATTTGCTTCTCCATCAAATAATTTTCCTTCTGGTGTAACAAAAATGACCTTTAAACTTTTCATAATTATTTAGCTTCGGCTTTTAATTTTTCTGCTTTTGCAATAGCTTCTTCAATGGTACCTACCAAATAGAAAGCATTTTCGGGTAAATCTAGCATGGATTCATCATCTAGAAGCATATTAAAACCTTTTATGGTATCCTCAATAGAAACGAAAGCTCCTTTCATACCTGTAAACTGTTCTGCCACATGGAAAGGTTGTGATAAAAATCTTTGGATACGTCTAGCTCTTGCTACTACTTTTTTATCTTCCTCAGACAATTCATCCATACCTAAAATTGCGATGATATCTTGCAAATCTTTATATTTCTGAAGAGTATTCTTCACTCTTTGAGCACATTGGTAATGAGCCTCTCCAACAATGGCAGGCGTTAAAATACGAGAAGTAGAAGTCAGCGGGTCAACCGCGGGGTATATACCAATGGCTGCTAATGCTCTGGATAATTCAGTAGTCGCATCTAAGTGAGCAAATGTAGTAGCGGGAGCAGGATCCGTATAGTCATCCGCAGGAACATAAACCGCTTGAATAGAAGTAATGGAACCTCGTTTCGTTGAAGTAATACGCTCCTGCATAGCACCCATTTCTGAGGACAAAGTAGGCTGATAACCCACCGCTGAGGGCATACGACCTAATAACGCTGATACCTCAGAACCTGCTTGTGTAAAACGAAAGATATTATCAATAAAAAATAACACATCTCTACCACCAGATTTTTCATCTCCATCACGAAAATACTCCGCTATCGTTAGACCCGTCAATGCTACCCTTGCCCTTGCTCCTGGTGGCTCATTCATCTGACCAAATATAAATGTCGCCTGAGATTCCTTCAATAAATCTTTATCTACTTTAGATAAATCCCAACCTCCTTTATGTAAAGACTCTTTAAATTCTTTACCATATTTTACAATATTAGCTTCTATCATTTCACGTAAAAGGTCATTCCCTTCACGTGTTCTTTCTCCTACTCCAGCAAAAACCGACAAACCCGAATACCCTTTTGCTATGTTATTAATTAACTCCTGAATAAGAACAGTTTTCCCTACCCCAGCACCACCAAATAAACCAATTTTTCCTCCTTTCAAATAAGGTGCTAACAAATCAATTACTTTAATTCCCGTAAATAATACTTTAGGCTCGGTAGAAAGTTCTTCAAATTTAGGTGCAGGTCTGTGAATAGGATAATAAGCTTCTGCCTTTGGCTGTGGTAAACCATCAATAGCTACCCCTACCACATTAAACAATCTCCCTTTTATCTCTTCACCAACAGGAACTTTTATAGGAGAATTGGTATCTACTACTTCTGTACCACGCGCAATTCCATCCGTAGAATCCATAGCAATCGTTCTTACACGATTTTCTCCTAAATGTTGTTGTACCTCTAACACCACTTCTACTCCATCCGGCCTTTTTACTATTAACGCATCATAGATTTTGGGTAATTCTGAACCCGATGCACCAAACTCAACGTCCACCACTGGACCAATTATCTGTACTACTGAACCTTTATTTTGTTGAGACATACTAATTGTATCTATTCTTTGAAAACCGCCGCAAGTTACAACAGTTTTATAATCTTACCAAAAATATGAGTTTTTTTTCTATCAATATACCAATTTTTCATCCCAGCACTACCCATCAAAAAAATATTATAGCTTCTAAACCTATCTGTATAAGTTTTTCTACCTCTCTATCAGGATTCTCTGAAAATTGATTTAACGAACGATTCGCTAAAATCACCGATAAAGAACCCACTTGATGACCCAACGCCTTCCCTAACATATATATCCCAGCCGTTTCCATCTCAAAATTCGTAATAAAACATCCTTGATAACAAAAATCTTTTAATTCATTTGGTAAATGGGGGTAATTCAATTCTAATCTACCAAGACCTCTCCCCTGTGGACCATAAAAACCGCATGCTGTTACCGTTATCCCTTGAACAATTTTAAACTTTTCACACAAACCATGAAAACTCTCTGATGCTTCAAAAGCCCATACAAACTTATTTTCTACTCGTGGATATTTTTGATGAAAATATTCATGAAAAGAAGCCGTCAATTTTTTTTCGTTTTCTGAACGTCTAAACTGATAAAATAAATGTAAAGCACCCAAATCTAACGCATAAGCACTCCCTACGATTGTCCCCACTGAATGTCGCTCCTGAACTCCTCCCGTTGTACCAAGACGAAGTATCTTCAACGATTTAAAACTTTTTTTCCATTTTTTCTTTTTTAAATCTAAATTAGCAAGTACATCTAATTCATTCAGAACAATATCTATATTATCCGTTCCTATACCCGTAGATAAAACTGTAATTTTTTGATTCTTGTAAATCCCCGTAATACTATGAAACTCTCTATTTTCACTCTCAAAATGTACCTTCTTAAATGATTTAGATACTTTCTTAACTCGTTCAGGATCACCAACTAATATAACTTTTTCTCCTATATTTTCAGGCTTTATACCTAAATGGTATACAGAACCATCCGCATTTAAAATCAATTCACTATCTTCTAACATTATATCTTACACTAATCTACCTACTCACCATAATTAAGATGTAAAGATATTTAACTTTTCCCTTTTGCTATTATTTCTTGCAATTTGAGGAGACCACCAATGAGGGCTTCTGGTCTTGGAGGACAGCCTGGAACATATACATCTACAGGAATAACCCTATCTACTCCTTTCAACACATGGTAACCATGTTCCCAATAAGGACCTCCACAGTTAGAACATGAACCCATAGAAATCACATAACGTGGCTCCGACATTTGTTCATACAATCTCTTAATACGGTCTGCCATTTTAAAGGTCACAGTGCCCGCAACAATCATCACATCTGCTTGTCTAGGACTACCTCTTGGAAAAATCCCAAACCGCTCTAAATCATAATGGCTCGCATTCGTTGCCATCATTTCAATAGCACAACATGCAAGCCCAAAACCTAATGGCCACATAGATGAAAGCCTCGCCCAATTTAGTAAATCCTCTAACTTCGTTACTACTACATTATCCGAAGACCTATCTAAATCTAAAAAGCCCATGCAATACTTATATCAATTTAAGCGAAAACGTAATCCAATACTAGACTCTACATTAAACTCTCTACCATAAGCATACGAATCAAAACTTACTCCATCTAACTGCACAAAAGCCTCTATCGTTTCATGTAATTCCGCTAAAAAACCTACCCCTAAAATAAAATCCGCAGTAAACTTCGATTTGAATTTATGATAAGCAATAGTTGGGGGCTCCTTAAATCTGTAATTATGAACACGAAGGCGACTACCAACCGTAGCATACAAACATGTTGCTACAAACCTATCTCCTGCAATAATATAAGGCTGATATACAATACCCGCTAATATATTCCCTCTACTAAAACCTGTCTCTAATACTCTACCTTGCTTAGCTGAATAACCAATATGAGCCTCTACCGCTGAATGATGCGTTAGTACGTAATGCCATGTCAAACCCGTTGGCGCCCCTGCAAAACCTCCTCTTAATCCAACAGACATTTCTCCCGCCACCTGTGCTTCCACCTGAAAAACAAAAAATAAACTAACAACTAAAACAACTACTAACTCTTTCATATAAAATTTTATATTGGATATTAAGTCCAGAATTGAACGCAAATTACAAAATATTTTTATCTTTGCAACTCAATCCAAAAAAATGTTTGAAAAAAAATCTTTTGAAACCCATAAAGCACCAGAACCCGTTGGAAAATATCCTCATGCTAAAAAAGTAGGTAACCTTTTATTCCTTTCCGGTGTAGGACCCAGAAAACCTAATTCCCAAGAAATTCCCGGAGTAACTCTCGATCAAAACGGTAATATTTTAGATTACAACATAGAAATCCAATGTCGTTCTGTTTTCGAGAACGTAAAAATTATTCTAGAAGAAGCAGGGCTTCAATGGACCGATATCGTAGATGTTACCGTTTTCCTAACCAACATGAAAAAAGACTTCCCTACCTACAACAAACTTTGGGCTGAATACTTCTCTGAAAATCCACCTTGCAGAACCACCATTGAAATACTTTCATTACCCACCCCTATCGCCATTGAATTAAAAGTAATCGCCGCATATCCCGAAAAATCCTAACTTTGCACCATGAAAAATAAAATCCTTTTATTTTGTTATATTTTTTTATTTAATCGTATGTATCCAAGAACCTATAACTACATATTAAGCTGGGACAAACCCAACTTACACACCTTCACAGTTGAAATACAAACCGAAAGTAATCAACAAAATTTCACAGACTTCGTTATCCCCGCCTGGAGACCCGGAAGATATATTCTACAAAACTTCGCCGCCGCCATCTCCGAATTTCAAGCACTTGACCCCCAAAATCAATCCTTAAAATGGCAAAAACAAGACAAAGATACTTGGAGAGTCTTCCATATTAATAAAAGTAAACTTACTATTCGTTACAAATTCTATGCTAACACTTTAGATGCAGGCTCCAGCTTTGTAGGCTATACTATGGCTTACATCAACCCCTCTAACTTATTTATGCATGTAAAAAATGACCTTACCAGTCCCTGCACACTAGAACTCAAAATGCCAGACGACTGGAAAGCCGCTACTGCCCTAATCCCCGCAGGTAACAAAAAATGGACTGCCGATTCTTACCACCTCTTCATTGACTCCCCCTCCATCTTCTCCCCTACAATTATCACAATTCCTTTTAAAGTAGACAACGTAGACTTTTTCTGCCATTTCCAAGGTAAATATTCCGCCGATAAAAACGATGAAAAAGCTCTTATAGATAACATCACAAAAATTATTCGAGAACAAAAAGCCATCTTTGGAGAACTACCCCTAAAATACTACCATTTCATTTACCTAATTTTACCATTCAATATACGCCACGCCGTTGAACACGAATACTGCGCCATGTTCGCTCTACCCGAATATACCACTCAACAAGGTAGTAAATTTGAAAGCCTTCTAAACATCACAAGCCACGAATTCTGGCACCTATGGAACGTCAAACGTATTAGACCCGCCGCACTATGGCCTTACCAATATTCCACAGAAGCTTACACCTCCCTACACTGGTTCACAGAAGGTATTACCTCCTATTACACCGATTTAACCCTACTCCGTTGCGGCTTAACCTCTCCTCAACAATACTTCAAAGACCTTGCCAAAATCTTTGAAGACCTTGACAACAACTACGCATCTAAAATCATCTCCTGCTCCCAATCCAGTTTCGACTCCTGGCTCGCCACCTCTAACTATAACCACCCCAACCATCAAATCTCTTTCTACTCCCTCGGACACCGAATCGGATTCCTCCTCGACATGGAACTCCGAAAAGTCTCTAACGGAAAAATTTCCCTCGATGATGTCTTCAAAGACCTCTACGAAAATGCCTACAAAAAAAATAAAGGCATCGAAGAAGATGGCATCCAAAAAAGTTGCGAAAAATTAACAGGACAAAATTTCAAATCCTTTTTTGATAGTTACATTCATGGTACTGAACCTATTCCTTATAACGATTTATTAAAACCTTTTGATATCACCCTAAAAAAAGTACCCTACTCCCCTGACTCCTACACCTGCCTTGGAATTACCCGCATTGATAAATCGTCCGGAAAAGTCCAAATCCTTGGCTTAAACCCTGACTCCGACGCCGCAGATGCAGGAATTGGAATTAAAGACTTCGTAATCGCTATTGACGATAAAGAAGTTACTACTTCCAATTTTGAATCTTTCTTCAAAAACATGGCTATCAACCAAAAATTCAAATTTAAAGTCTTCTCAGAAGGACTAACCAAAGAATATACCCTTACCTTTACAGGTAAATCCGTTCCCTACGCTTATGAAATGCAAATCCCCAAAAATAATAAACTCCTCAACGACTACATGAAAAGTAAAGCAGGTTACTAATATACCTACTGAACAGTTGAATTCATCTTCACTTCATATGGTTAGATTTTTTCATATTTGGGCGTGCCCCTTTGCAAAAATAAAAAAATATTTACAAGGATTTGCAAAGGGTCGGGCTGCTACGGGCTTCGCTTGCGCTGCGGCAATCCTTTTCGCTTCGCTCAAAGGCAGTGCTTCCCCTTCGCATCCCTCACGCTTACCACTCCGCCTCGCAGACTCCTCCCTTAAAGATACTACCCAACAACTTAAACCCCCCAAAGCCGCCCTTTACAGCACTCTCCTACCAGGACTAGGACAAGCCTACAATAAAAAATATTGGAAAATCCCCATCGTCTACCTAACCCTTGGAACCCTCGGATCCCTCGCTTACAATAATCACAAACAATACCTCATCTTCAGAAACGCACTACGTGCCCGTTATGATAATGACCCCACCACCACCGATAACTTTCCTAATATCAACGACCAAGTCCTTCTAGCCCAACGCGAATTTTATCGCCGTAACCGTGACCTCTCCATCATCATCGGTGTCATCGCTTATGGACTAAACATTTTAGATGCCTACGTCGATGCCCACCTCAAAGACTTCTCCGTCTCTGATAAACTCTCCATTAAGCCCATGCCTTCTTTTCATGGATTTCTTATCCAATTTGCTTGGAAAATCCATTAAACTAGTCTTTCTTTTTTATTTTTGTAATCCTGTAATTTCGTTTCATAAAAAATTATAACTTTGTGGTTTGAAGATGGGTCTAATAGAAGAGTATCAATTAGCAGTTGAAAAAATACCTTCACATGTAGCAGTAATCATGGATGGAAATGGAAGATGGGCAAAAAAAAAAGGTGTAATGAGAATTCTTGGGCATCAATCGGCTGTCCAAGCGGTTAGAGAAACCGTTGAAGCCGCCGCAGAAGTTGGTATCCAATTTCTGACCTTGTACGCCTTCTCCACCGAAAACTGGCAACGCCCACAAGATGAAGTAAACGCACTCATGGAATTACTTGTCAACTCCTTAAAAAAAGAACTCAAAACCCTTAACGATAACCAAATCCGCCTTAAATCCATTGGTAATATCTCAGACCTACCCCCCCAATGCCAACAAGAACTAGAATTTGTAATTCAATCTACCTCCCATAATCAACGAATGAACTTAATACTAGCGTTGAGTTATGGAAGCCGCCAAGATATTACCAATGCTGTAAAAAAAATTGTAGATACCTCTCAAACACATCGTAAAGTAGAAATCCATGAAAATTTCATTAAATCTTTTTTATCTACTCATGATATCCCTGACCCCGATCTGTTGATTAGAACCTCCGGTGAATACCGAATCAGTAACTTTTTATTATGGGAAATTGCTTACACTGAACTGTATTTTACCGATACTCTGTGGCCAGATTTCCGAAAAAAAGATTTTATGCTAGCTATACAAGAATATCAAAAAAGAGAAAGACGTTTCGGAAAAACCAGTGAACAAATTCAAAATCTATAATGCTATGACTCTCATGAGATATCTTTTATTAATTTTATTGCTCCATATTTTAGTGTTACCATTCGGGTTGTACGCCCAAAATCTAACCCCCGGTAACTACCAAATTTCTGGAATTGCTGTTGAAGGAACAGAATATACCGACAAAAATACCGTAATCCTTTTATCTGGTTTATCGGTTGGTAGTAATATAGAGATTCCAAGCTCCGCTTTTTCTGATGCTATCCAAAAACTTTGGGAACAAAAACTATTTTCTGATATCTCTATTGAACTTGAAAACGTTGCCGCTAATAAGTTATTTATCAAAATCAAAGTTACAGAAAGACCTCGAATCTCTAAATTCAAATTTGAAGGTATCACCAAATCGCAAGCAGATGACCTTCGCGAAAAAATAAAACTTATTCGTGGTACCATCCTTACAGAATCCAAAAAACGCCAAGCCATTCGTATCATAAAAAACTTTTATCAGGATAAAGGATTCTATTCTTGCGACGTCCAAATTACAACACAAAAAGACCCCGATAACCCTAATGGTGAAATCGTCAATATCCAAATAAAAAAAGGACCTCGCGTAAAAATCAAAAAAATTCTTATAGCAGGATTAAATGAAGTATCCCCCCAAAAAATCAAAAAACAACTCAAAAATACCAAAGAAAGACGCTTTTACAGATTCTGGGCTCGTTCTAAATTCATTAAAGGTAGCTTTCAAGAAGACCTACAAAAATTAGAAAATTATTTACATAGCAAAGGTTTCCGTGATGCCAAAATTGAATCGGATACTTTTTGGTTAGAAAATCCCAAGCGTGTTATGGTCTCTATTCAACTCTCCGAAGGTAAAAAATATTATTATCGTAATATCACGTGGGTTGGAAATACCAAATACAGCTCGGAATACTTATCGGAATTACTAGGTATTAAAAAAGGAGATGTCTACGATACACAAAAATTAGAGCGTCGTTTAAGCATGGACCCCAACGGAACAGATATTAGTTCCCTGTATTTAGATGACGGTTACTTATTTTTCAGGGCTGAGCCCGAAGAAATTGCGGTGATTGGGGACTCTGTAGATATTGAAATTCGTATTACCGAAGGTTCTCAAGCTATTATCAATAAAATCATTATTGAAGGCAATACTAAAACTTCCGATTACGTCATTCAACGTGAATTAAGGACCTTACCTGGTGAGAAGTTTTCCCGTGCAGATTTAATACGCTCTCAAAGAGAAATTTTAGCTTTAGGGTTCTTTGACCAAGAAAAAATAAATGTTATTCCTATACCGAATCCTGAAAAAGGTACAGTAGATTTAAAATACATTGTTCAAGAAAAATCTTCGGACCAATTACAATTGCAAGGAGGATGGGGAGGACGATACCGAGACAACCTAGGAAACGTGATTGCTGGTGGTTTCGTTGGAACGCTAGGGCTGAATTTTAATAATTTTTCTACGAAACGTTTCTTCAAGAAAGGAGCATGGAATCCTATCCCTTCTGGTGATGGGCAACGCCTTTCCTTGAACGCTCAATTGAACGGTCCAAACTTCCAAAATTACGCTATTTCCTTCATGGAGCCTTGGTTCGGTGGTAAAAAACCTAATTCACTCGGTGTCTCCACTAACTATTCGATGTTTAAAAATCCTTGGATGGGTTACCGTGTCAATTCTTTAGGGGCATCTATTGATTTAGGTAGAAGAATGAAATTCCCAGATGACTTCTTCCGCTCTTATACCAGCTTAAATTATCGCAATTACGACATCAAAAACGGCATAACCATTTATGGTAATATTAATAACGCTTTTATCAATATTTTAAGTTTACGCCAAACATTTGACAGAAGTAGTATTGATGCTCCTATTTTTCCAAGGACAGGTTCTCAAATGACCTTATCAGTGGAAGTAACGCCGCCATGGTCTTATATCTTCAAGAAAGATTGGAGTAGAGAAAACTTTACGGATAAAATCAAATGGATGGAGTTCCATAAATGGAAATTGGATGGTTCTTGGTTCATGTTGTTAAGTAAAAAAACGAATACAGTCATCAATGCAAGATTTAGACATGGCTTGTTAGGAGGGTATAATCCCTTAATTGGGCCGCCCCCCTTTGAGCGTTTCGTTTTAGGCGGATCAGGGTTAGCTTTTGGTAGCTTTGATGGGAGAGAATTCATTGGCTTACGTGGGTATGAACAATACGACTTTATGAGTAATAATAAGAATGTTTCGGGGGCTATCCTTTTTAGTAAATATACTTTAGAGCTACGACAGCCGGTTACTTTAGACCAAACCGCTACGATTTGGTTCCAAACTTTTTTAGATGCAGGAAACAGTTGGTATTCAGTTAAAGATTTTAATCCGTTCAGCTTGAAACCTTCTGCAGGGGTGGGTATCCGTTTATTTTTACCTTTCTTTGGTTTACTTGGCGTAGATTTTGCTCATAGATTGGATGGTCAATATGAAATAGGAAAAAATGGGCGCTATAAATTAAAGTTTCAACAACCTATTTTCATTTTAGGACAGCAATTATAAAATTTAAAAGATATGAACAACATAAAAACTTTTTTCTTTTTTGTTTTGATAGGGTTGTTATCCAATCCAGTAGTTAATGCCCAGCGATGGGGGTATGTAGATACTAAAGCCATTTTAGAAAAAATACCAGAATACAAAGCCGCAGAACAAGAAATAGAGCAGATTTCTCAAAAATGGCAAAAAGAATTAGAAGCTATGTACGCTAACATTGAAAAAATGTATCAAAAGTACGAGGCTGAAAAGGTATTACTCACTGCGGATGTACAGCGTAAAAGAGAAGAAGAAATCATCAACGAAGAAAAAAAAGCAAAAGAATTCCAAAAGAAGAAATTCGGTTACGAAGGTGAACTCTTCAAATTGCGCGAGGAAAAAGTAAAACCTATTCAAGATAGGTTATTCAAAGCTATTGAAGACCTGGCTAAAGAAAAAAGAATTGATTTTATGTTAGATAAATCCGGCGCAGTGACGGTGTTGTATTTTAATCCTGAATATGATATGACACAAGCCGTACTCAAAAAAATGGGTATAAACTAAAATAATTTTTTAAATTTATATTAGTGGGATACGCAATTATATATAGCTGATTAACACGTCAATCAGCTATTTTTTATTAGTTTATTCATCGCTTTTTTGGTATCCACTATAACTACTAATAATATCTCTATCAACTAATAAAACACCTATTGCATGCCCAAGATTGTAGGGATCAATAAAGCCTTCTTTAAAAATAATAGATTTAATAATCAACAAAGCCTCTACTGACCAATCCTTAATAAAGCTTCTGTCAAATTCGTATCTATCCTCATAAGTACAACAATCATCAGAGTATCCCTCAACAAAAATGACAAATCCATTATCATGGAAACATTTTAAAAGGTCTTTTTCGTTGGTATAAGCTAAATATTTACGAAGGCTTTCGGTATCCTTTTTCCCTCTACAAAAAACTATCTCTTGGCATAATTTATCAATAGGAGTTTTAGGCATAAGGGGTTCGTATATTTTTAGATTGTTATAAGCGCTTATAAGCTTCTTTTCATCTTTTAACTCGGAGTAAGGGCTATTCTTACCTTTCAATAGATAATGAATATAACTCAAATTAGGGTTTTGCCCTTTTAAAATCATTCCATTAATAACCCCCAAAAAAATAATAAGCTTTTTCATATCAATGCAATAACAAAAATTAGTCCATTTCTTTCTTTTTTCTCAAAATTATATTGTTATAAGCTAAATAAAAAGCATTTCCAAAAATGAGTTGAGCAATTTTAAGAGTTTTATCATACATAATTTTGTCTGAGGTATCAGTAACTTGGTGATAATCATCATGTAAGCCTGAAAAATAAAAAATTACAGGAATATTGTTTTTAGCGAAGTTATAATGGTCGGAGCGGTAATATAATCGTAATTTATCGATTTTGGAGTTGTAAGAATAATCTAATGCAATATTGACATACTCTCGGTTAATTTTTTCATTTAGTTCGTGTAGGTCATCACTTATGAAATTTGAGCCGATAATATAGACATAATTTTTTTCTTGAATTTTTTGATGTTTTTCATCAACTCTTCCGACCATATCGACGTTTAGGTTAGTAATAATATTTTGAAGATTAACGGGGGGATTGTCCGTAAAAAATTCTGAACCTAATAAGCCTTTCTCTTCGGCTGAAAAAAATAAAAAGATAATGCTTCTTTTAGGGGGGTAGCCTTCTTTTTTTAGTTTAGCGAAAATACGAGCAATTTCAAGTAGAGTAGAAGTTCCTGAGGCATTATCATCAGCGCCATTGTAGACTCCATTTTTTCCAAGACCGAGGTGATCATAATGGGCAGACAAAACAATATATTCATGAGCAAGTTCAGTCCCTTTAAGTATTCCTGCAACGTTGAAAGATTTACGAGGGTTTATTTTTCCGAAAGTAAAGTGCTGAAAAAAAGATTTTTGATGTACTGAGTCTTGGAATATAGGTTCATAACCTAGTGCTTGTAATTGCGATTTGAGGTATAATCCTGCTATAAATTGTCCTTTTTCACCACTTTCTCTTCCTTCTAGCCAATCATGCGATAAAAACTCTAAATGCGATTTAATAGACTGCGTATCAATTTGTGATAAATAAATAGGAAGAAGAACTTCGGAGGTTTGCGTTGAAGCTTGATTGTAACAAAAGCATGTAAGAAAAAAATAAAAATAAAAATTAAGTTTTTGCATAAATTAAATCAGTTCTTGAATCTCTTTTAATGCGTCTTGATAAACTTCAGTTTCTATATGGATTTCGTCTATTGCATTTACGAAATTTTGAATATTGGATTTACTCAATGAATTTTCGTAAAGATACTCCAAAGTATCTTCAATCGTTTTCAGTTGAAGTTCTACAACAGAGAAATCTTCGCGAAGGGAAGTAATTTTTTGAATTCTTTTTTTAAGTAAATCCAATCTTTGTTGCAATAAAGCTTTTTTCTTTACGTCGGAAGTAACGATTTCCGATTGAATTTGCTTGAGTTCATTTTGTAGTTGTTCGGTATTGACATGATATAATTGTTTATGATAAAGTTGATTGATAAGCAAATGTTGAGCATATGATTTTGTAAGTTTGTCAGTATTTTCTTTAACAATCATGAAAATACCATCATTGCTTGCGCCTAAGTCAATAGTTTTTTGTAAAAGTTGATTTTTTCTATTGAAAAATTTAATAAACCTTTTCAAGGAGTCAGAAGATAGTTTACTGATAAGTTCTGCGATTTCTAATTCATCACGATAAACATTATTTTGTGAGATATATTTTTTTTGAATGTTTTTTTGGAAATAGGGATTTCGGGCTATGATGGATAGTGCAATCATTTCTATACCGAAGGCAATAGCTAAAATCGATTCAGAAGGTAACTTAATATGAATAGAATCTTGGAAGTAAAAGTTCAATATGATAGAAGAGATGAATAAAATAAATGAAATTGTAATGAAAATAAGATTTATAGGAAGCTGAAAAGCCTCTCTAAAATAATTGATAGGATACTCTCTTTGGGACATAAAATATTGTGTATACAAAGATAAAAAAATTCTAATCAAAAACTTTCAATATTTCCATTTTTGGAATTCGTGGATTTCCATGGGCTTAATTTCTACATCTTTATAATAATACTTAATGATTTTATCATATTTCCAACCTGCTTCGGAGCGGTTGTAGGCACCATCTTGGCACATTCCAACACCATGCCCAAATCCTTTTCCAAAAAAATAAAAATAATTACCTTGATTAGAAATAGTAAAACGAGCAGATTTTAGCCCGAACATTCTACGCAATTGCTCACCTGTAATTTTATACTCATTTTTTCCATTTACAAGTAAATATTTAACTCTGCCTGTTGCATCTCGCTCAAATTGGTAAGTAGTAGCTTGCACATTGTAGTATTTTCCTATGGCATTAAAGAAATCTGCTTTAGCAATCATTTTTTTCCAATGGGTATTGATAGTATTTGCACAAAAATTACCATCACTTATAGAACGCAAGTAAGAAACTTCATTAGGCCATACGTCTTCTGAGTTGGCAGTGTAGCCCCCGCAGTTCGCATAAAAAACGGCGTCAATCAATTTACCATCTTGGGTAGTAATAATTTCATTTTTGGTCTCATGACAAGCTTTTTGATATTTCTTTTGGTGGATACTTACTCCTTTATAGGCTTGGCAATGCACCTTATCACACATATCAAAACCTTCCGAGCGATGTTTGCCTATACCTCGATAAACATATGTTCTACTACAAACTGCTTGGACTTTCAAAAATTCTGGGCTTACTTTACTACCGACCTCCCCCGCCATAACTCCCGCAATATAATTTTCTATAAAAACTTCATTTACTAAAATCAAATTAGAACGGTTTGTCTTAATAATTAGATTATCTGCGTACGTATAAGTTTTTCCATTTGTTAAGATAGAGAAATAGGGGTCTTCACCGTCGGTTACAAAACGAAATTTCGGATATAATCCAATAAGCTGTTCACCTTTTTTGACAAGGATTTCTCCGTTTTTGAATGTTATCCATACACTTTCATTTTGTTTAAGTTCATAAATCTTATCGGGGTAACTATCTCCTACGGTGATATGAGTTTTTGCTTTGGAAATGAAAGTAAACTGTTGAATTTCGCCAATTTGTTCTAATTGAACATAAATCATTTGCCCCCATAAGCTGTGATGTAATAAAAATAGTGCGGACAGAATTCCCCGTATAAGGCTTTTCATAGCCACAAAAGTAATAATTACATAAAAAAGTAAGGAATTATTTTTTCAATAGGGCGTCGTAACGAGATTTATCTTTCAACACTTTTGCGGCTTGAGCTATATCGTTATCGTAAAGGAAGGAATTTTCAATAGCACCAGGCATTAAATAATAACGAGCAACTATCTCTTTCTGTAATAAAGGAAGGATTTCTGATTTGTATTTAAGAATATCATCTTTCTTTTTATTGGTCAATTTGTTTTTGAGTTCTTGTAAATCGGATTTTAGGTCAGAGTAACCTTCTGCGTCAAAGATTTTTTCGGTTTGTTCAATTTGTTTTTCGGATTTTGTATCAAATTTAAACATTTTGTTTTGGGCAAATTGAATAAATTCATTATAGATAGCATCGCTGATTTTGAAGTTTCTTGCGGGAGGAATAGTAGGATTTTTCATAGCGAATTCGGTAGCAAAATCAAATATAATAAATTGGGATAGAAGTTCCTCGGTAATTTTATGCCATTCTTTGTCTTCTACGACTACATCAGGCTCTATACCACCACCATCATAAACGGTTCGTCCTGCTTTAGTTTTAAAGGCTTTTTTTAGGCTATCAGGGATTTTCGTTGCGGAACCTTCTTCATCGCGATTCCCATAATCAATAGCTTGAATACATCTACCCGAGGGAGTGTAATATTTGGAGGTTGTTACTTTCAATTGTGTATTATAACTTAATGGACGAGTGGCTTGCACTAAACCTTTACCAAAAGATTTTCTTCCTACTATAACGCCCCTATCCAAATCTTGTAATACGCCAGATACAATTTCAGAAGCGGAAGCCGATTTCCCGTTAATTAAAACCGTGATAGGAATTTCAAGGTCTAATGGATTATTTTTAGCAATATAAACCTTCATAGAACTTTCCATCTTTCCTTTAGTTTCTACTACTTTTTCACCTTTGGGAATAAATAAATTAGCAATTTCAATAGCTTCAAATAATAATCCGCCAGGATTACCTCGTAAATCTAAAATAAGACCTTTCATTTGTGCATTTTGAGATTTTAGCGATTCAAAGGCTTGCTTTACTTCATTTGCGGCATCTTTAGTAAAACCTGTTAAAATGATATAACCTGTTTCATTATCAATCATACCATAATAAGGAACATTTTTTACTTTAATTTCCTCTCTTTCAATGAGATAAGTTTCTATATTCCCAGAAGGTTTTCTAATAACAACTTTTACTTTAGTTTTAGGTTGCCCTCTCAATAAATTACGAATATCGGTATTTTCAAATTTAGAGTTTTCTACTTTTTCGTTGTCAATTTGGAGGATTTCATCACCTGCGCGTATTCCTGATTTATAAGCAGGAGACTCAGGATATGGTTCTACAACGATAACTTTACCGTTTCTTTTAGTGATAGTAGCGCCTATTCCGCCGTATTGCCCTGTACTCATAAAACGATAATCTTCAATTTCAGAAGCTGATATAAATTGAGTATAGGGGTCTAATGAACGTAGCATGGCATCAATCCCCGTTCTCACAAATTTATTAGGCTCTATTTCATCTACGTAGGTCATATTGATTTCACGAACCAAACGAGTGAAAATGTCAATATTTTTACTGATTTCAAAGTAGTTATCGTAAAACTTATCTTTAAAAACAAAACCTAATGAAAAAAATCCTATTGCAAAAACGATAAAAATTTTTTTTCTTGTTGATGTTTTGGATGCTAACATAGAAATTGAACAAATAAGTACACAAAAATAATGAAAAATTTTCAATCTGTTTTTTAAAAAAAGTTAAATGACTGGGTAGCCCCTATGCAAAGTTCTTAAACAAAAATTGATTTTTATTCTAATGTCATAAAGTTGAGCGTATATACTCTACCTTGTATATCAACAGTAGCGTAGGCGTCGCAACCTGTATAATCTATTTTTCTTTGATTTTTATCTTCAGGATTTAAAAATAAAATACCTGACTGTAGCCATTTACAACCCGTATCTAAAACTAACGATTGATTATCTGCAACGCTGGTAGTAAAAGATTTACCATCAACATTTCTACCGTTTCCATTACCATAAACTTGAATAACATCATCGTAAAGTTCAGTATAGGTGTTTTTTCCTTTTTTCCACTTATATGTTTTATTAGCAGTTCGGGTAATTTTATCAGAAGCTGTTTTATAGAGAGTTATATTTTCTGATGAGGAAAATTGTAAGTATGAGTTAGTAGCAATAGAGAAATCAATATCGACTGGATAATATTTAGAGCCAAATGTTAAGAAGTAATTTTGAGATTTAATGGTTCGAGTCCCATTTTCTTGGAAGTAATTACCTTCCCAAGTAATTTCTAGTTTTCCTTTTCTGTTTTTACCGTCAATAGCATCACATTTGCAACCATTACCAAAATCTATTGTAATTTTTTTGATATTAGAGGCAACCGTATCGAAAATAATTGATGCACAAGCAGGAAAAGTAGTAGAGGGCACTTTCTGATATTGCTCTAAATGTTCAAGCATATAAAAAATTCTGATAGACTCCTCCTCCAATTTATGCACATCTCCTGCGAGAGAAAGGTCTGTATCCAAAGGAGCTTTTGAATCTTTTGCGTCTTTTGTACAAGAAAGTACTAAAAAACCTAATATTAAAAGACTTAACCGATTGATAAAAGTAAAACTAGCCATAAATTTCTAACTAAATTGGGTGCAATATAGAAATTATTAGGATAACATACAAATAGTTTTGATAAAAAATATATTTTTGTTGTTTAAAAAGTCTGAATGAATGAATGTTCAATTATTAGAAAATATACTACAATTATTTGCTGCGACGAGTGAAAATGCGGCATCCGAGGCAGAAAAACAAATAGTATATCGTTATTTTTATCAGTTTTTAGATGACACTACTGCAAGACGTTATGTTGCTAAGTACGAAACTTTAAGTAAAGAACATCATTTAGATATTTATGAGGTATCCCAAAATATTGCGAGGCTTTTTACGCCCAAACAAAGAGCTTTGCTATATATTCAAATATTTGAATTACTTTTCGTTGATGGTATTTTAACTGCGGAATCCAAAAATAAATTGGATACTATTGCAAAAATTTTTAAAATACAAGATAATGAAAAGGATGATATCTTTGAATTTGTCACTAACAAAAATTTAAGGGATTGCCCTTTAAATAATTTACTACTCATTAAAAATTCGGAAGTAAAATTTAAAAAATACATCAAGGTAGAACATTTAGAAGGTACTTTGGGTATTCTTTATTTACCATTTACTGATAGTTTTTTTATTAAGTACGTAGGAAAATCCGACTATAATTTGAATGGTAGTTCTATGGAACCTTATGTAATTTACCCTTTTGCTTACGGTTCCGTGATAAGAGGAGAAAAAATTATGCCGATCTATTATTCCACAATAGAATCTTATTTTCAGGAATTAGAAAAACAAACCAAAATTTATTTTTGTGCAAAAGATATTGAGTACAAATTTCCTAATGGACAGATTGGTTTACATAATATTAATTTATCAGAGACAGGGGGTAATTTAGTTGCCTTGATGGGAGCATCAGGATCAGGAAAATCCACTTTAATCAACGTATTAAATGGAAATTTAAAACCCTCACGAGGTCAAGTACTTTTAAATGGCTATGATATTCATAAACAATCCGATATGATTAAGGGCATTATTGGATATGTGGCACAAGATGACCTACTCATAGAGGAGCTCACCGTATGGGAAAACCTTTATTATTCCGCTAGATTAGCATTTAGTAACTTAAATAAAGAGCAAATAAGCGAACTAGTAAATCGTCAGTTGAAGGAATTAGGACTTTACGAAATTAAAGATTTACAAGTTGGCAATGTATTAAATAAAAAAATATCAGGCGGGCAAAGGAAACGATTAAATATTGCATTGGAACTTATTCGTGAACCTAACGTACTGTTTGTAGATGAGCCTACCTCTGGTCTATCTTCTGCTGACTCTGAAAATGTCATGGAGTTACTCAAAGCCCTTTCTAATAAAGGAAAACTTGTTTTTGTGGTCATACATCAACCCTCCAGCGAAATTTTCAAATTGTTTGATAAACTTCTGCTATTAGACGCAGGTGGTTACCCAGTATATTATGGAAACCCCATACAAGCTATCAGCTATTTCAAAGAAATTATGAACTATGTAAACCCCCATTATGTCGAATGTCAAGAATGTGGACATGTAAATCCTGATCTATTACTCAATATTATTGAACAAAAAGCGATGGATGAAAATGGCAACCTAACTTATGAAAGAAAATTTTCTCCTGAATACTGGCATGGACTTTTTCTCAAAAAAATTCCTATCCCCAATTTCGAGACTATCCTTGAATTACCGATGCAAAAATTCCACTTCCCTTCTCGTTTTGAACAAATCCAGATTTTTATTACCCGTGACCTATTAGCCAAAATTAGAAATCTCCCCTATATTGTCATTAACTTACTAGAAGCCCCCTTTTTAGCATTTTTGTTAGCTTTTTTACTTCGCTATAAACCTTACAATGAACCGCAATACTGGTTTAAAACCAATTCTAATATCCCTATTTACTTGTTTGTAGTCGTTCTAGTAGCTTTATTTTTTGGGCTTACGGTCAGTGCCGAAGAGATTATTAAAGATAGAAAACTATTAAAACGAGAAAGTTTCTTGAAATTAAGCCGTTCAGGGTATTTATTTTCTAAAATTGTAATTTTATCTCTTATCAGTATCATCCAATCTCTAACCTTTCTTTTAGTGGGAAACAGTATCCTAGAAATTGAAACCAATATGTTTTTTTCTTATTTACTTGTGATGTTTGTTTTATGTTTGTATGCTAATATTTTAGGTTTAAACCTATCCTCTGCTTTTGATAATTCTGTAACCGTTTACATTTTAATCCCTTTAATCTTAGTTCCACAAATTATATTGAGTGGAATTGTAGTGAATTTTGATAAATTAAATCCGAACTGGGCTACACCTGGGAAAGTACCTTTAGCAGCAGAAATGATGGTTTCTAGATGGGGATTTGAAGCTCTAGCAGTAAATCAATTCAAAAATAATTCTTATAAATCCATTTTTTATGAATATGACCGCCAAATTTCTCATGCGAAATTCAAAATCAATGATTGGATTGAACACATAGAAACAAAAACGAATAGAATTTATGACGAAATAAAAGAGAAACCATCCTCTAAAGCATATCAAAAAAAATTTGCGGCTATAGCCCAATTATTAGAACCTGAAATGGCTTATTTCAGAGGTAAGTTTGATGTTATTTTTCAGAAACTCAAAAACCAAACGTTCAACCCAGAAAAAGAAGACGATAAAGAAGAATTATATGACCTTTACGCCGCAATCCGTAATCGCTACACGCAAATCCTCAACAATGTTAACCGTAAAAGAGATGACTATGTACGAAGAATAAAAAACCCAGAAGTATTAATCGAACTTTCTAATCGTTGTGAAAATGAAGGTTTAAATGATTTAGTACAAATGAAAACCGTTGAACCTCGAATTATAGAAAAAAATAATCGAATTATTCAGTTAGTAGAGCCTATTTATTTACTCCCTGAAATGAAATTTGACCCCTTCGATTGGTCATCGCATTTTTACAGCCCTTATAAGGTATTTTTGGGATATTACTGGGAAACCTTGCACTACAATTTATTCATCATTCTTTTCATGACCTTTGTTTTAGGAGTAATGCTTTACTTTGATGTGTTAAGAAAAATCATGGAAATTCCATTTAATTGGGGTATTTTAAGAAAATAGATGGTACGCAATACGAATTAAGTACCACAAAAAGTTTGATAAGTGTTATCAAAATGCTTATCAGGACTACTTATAAATAACTTCTGGGGAGATGAATAATCATAAGGATTTTTTAAAATAATAAGAAATTCTTTGAAAAAAGTTTCATCTCCATGGATAGTTTCCTCCAATGCTTTTTCTACTAAATGATTTCTTGGAATATAGACGGGGTTATTTCGTTTCATCAAGTTTTGTGCTTCTAAAAAACTCACCGTATTATCAATGATATATTTCCATTGTTCTAACCAACTCTGTAAATCAGGAAGTTTAAGAATATCCATTCCGGGAATGACCTGGGATAAAGCTAAAAATGTATTATTATAATCTAGCTGGTTTTTAAACATGATAGCCAACAAATTATCTACTAATTTAGTTAAAGAGGGTTGATAAAAAGGGATTCCTAATTTATTGAGCATCATACAGTAATATTTTTCGTTCCATAAATCATCAAAACTATCAATAACTTCTTGTGCTTGGTGAACTGCTCTTTGAGTATTGTGATGAATCAGGGGAAGCAATGCTTCCGCAAATTTTACGAGATTCCATTTTAAGATTTTAGGTTGATTGAGAAAAGCATATCTTCCATAAGTATCAATTGAACTAAAAACGGTGTTAGGATTATAAGTATTCATAAAGGCACAAGGTCCATAATCAAAAGTTTCACCGCTAATAGCAACGTTATCCGTATTCATGACTCCATGAATAAACCCTACTCTCATCCAATGCGTTACTACCTCTATTTGTTTTTCCATTACTTTTTGTAGAAGGCTTAAAGCAGGATTTTCTGACTTTTCTAAATCAGGATATAATCTACGAAGGACATACGTGAGTAGCGCTTGCAGGTCTTCAGTTTTTAAGAAATAACGAGCAAATTCAAAAGTACCTACACGGATATGACTCTGCATGATTCTGATAAGTAAAGCGCCTTCATGAATAGTCTCACGAAAAACAGGTTCTCCCGTTTTTATAATTGCAAGGCTTCGAGAAGTAGGTATATTCAAATAATGCATGGCTTCACTGATAAGAAACTCTCTTAACATAGATTTAAAAGTAGCTTTCCCATCGCCTCTTCGCGAATAGATTGTATTGCCAGCCCCTTTTATTTGTATATCTAAGCGTTTTTTATCAGGAGTAATATATTCACCAAGCATGATCGCTCTACCATCTCCTAACATAGTAAAATATCCGAACTGATGCCCCGCATACGCTTGAGCAAATGTAGGTGCAGCCTCTAATTCTTTATTAAAAATGAAATCGATATATTCTTCTGATTTCTTTAAGTATATACCTAATTCCTCGGCAAGCATGTCATTTAATAACACTACTTTGGGAGCAACCCCCCAATCAGGCTTTGCCAAACTGTAAAAATTATTGGGAAGGGTTAAATATGAATATTCTAATTGTTTAATCATAAAAATAAAACAAGTTTTATGCCTAAAAAATTTAAAAAAGCATACTAAAGGCTCGGCGTTGAGGTTCCTATTCCTACGTTTTGGAGTAACTTAAAGTACTAAATAATAAAGTACAAAGCAATAAGCAAGGTTTAATTACTTTTGTATAATTTTATTCATAACTATGTTTGATTAAACTCTACAAATATACGTATTATCTATTATTTTGTTGCACATTATTGAAAAATTTAGTAATTAAAATTCACAATATGCTGTGTTATGGTTAATAAACTCACCGAACTAAGATTAGTGAGCCTTTCGAATGGATTGGTAGTTACTTATTTATGATTAGGAAATGAATATAACAATACGCTTACTCTTCCTTGTTCTCTTGGACCATCAATAAATTGTATGCTCCTTTCTTAACATATCGTTGAACAGGTTCATCTAACTCTATGTAACTAAAATCTTTTTCTTGATATAATAATCTGGCAGGCAATCGTTTATATTGATTAGCTTTTATAGGTACATAAATAAAATGTTTCTCCTGAAATTTTAACAGAGCATCATTAGGTATCCGCCAGGCACTTTGTTTTCCTATTTCTATCTCTGCATTCCAATATTGCCCAGGTATCCATGTATTTTTTTTCTCTTCGAGTAAATGACAATCCACTTCTAACATTCTGTCTTCATGGACTTTTTTCCCTATGGATATCACGTCAGCATAATATATTTGTTCAGGATTTTCATTAGAATAAAATTTAACTTTTTGTCCTAGACGTAAAAATGCCGCATCTTTCTCATATACATTGAGCACTAAATGGACATCAGAAATATCCACTAACTCTAAAATTACATCTGTCGGTTGAATGTATTTGCCTGTGTTTTTATAAATAGCAGAGACAAAACCATTAACAGGAGAGCGTAGTTCTATTTGATTAGTAAGCGTATTTTCATTGAGTTTACTCACATCAATCCCAATTAACTGTAATTTTTTTTCTAAACTTTTCAAAAGTACTTTTTGGGTTTCATATTCCATCTTAATTTCCTCAAATCTTTTATCGCTAACAGCTTGTACTTCTTTTAAAATGGATTGACGTTCGTAATCTTTTTCTAAAAAAGCCCATTTTGCTTTAGCGGATAAATACTCTTGTTGCAACTGAATATAGGCTAAATCTTGTAAAACTGCCAAAATTTCTCCTTTTTTTACGGGGCTTCCTTGAATGGGATAGATTTTTTGTAAGTAACCCCCGATAGGGACGCTAATTGAAATCGTATTTTGCGGCGGTACTTCCGTCATACCTTTGACTTTCAAAGTCCGGGAATAACTTCCTAGCTTTAAGCTATCCATGAAAATCCCTAATTGTTCTACCTGTTTATCGGTTAATTCGATGAACTCATTAGATGATTTCTCGTCGTTATTTTGAGTATTGCTTTCGGTTTTCTTGCAAGCCAATAATGCTACGTATGCGGATAGTATAACAATAAACTTCTTCATAAATTTTATTGATTTTGGTAATAATATAATTCTACAACGGTTTGGTTGTATTGCTTAACTATTTCTAAATAAGATAATTGGGTTTCTATGTATTGTTGAAACGTCCAAAAAATCTCTATAAAAGCTATATCACCTGAATGAAAACGCTTTTGTAATGCTTTTAATAAGTTTTCTGATTTAGGTAGTATATCTTGTTCGTAAACTTCTAGGTTCTTTTTTTGTGTTAGATAACTTTGCCATGCACGTAGGAATTCATTTTGAAACTGTAAGTAGGCTTGTTCATAATGGATTTTTGTGATGGTCTCTTGAATTTTAGAGGCTTTAACCTGATTTTTGTTGGTTTTATAAAACAGTGGTATACCTACCGCTAATTGAAAATACTGAAATCTTCTACTGATGGGATAGTAAAGATTATCTGCTCCAGCTCCCATGATACTAGTGTTGTTATAACCGACTGTAAAGTCGGGTAATAATTTAGCTTGTTGTAATTTAGAAAATGCGTGTTGAACCTCTTGCTGTTGCTCATAGATTTTAAGGAAAGGATGTTTTTTAAGTAAGGAAGAATCTTGTGTGATGTTATACTCAAATTTCCATATTTCGGCTTCAGGGATCCATTCTTTGGGGCTTTGTAGTAACCAATTAAAATACAATTGATTGTTATTGAGTTCTAATTGGTTTTGCTGAACCCAAATGGTAAGTTTAGATTTTTGAATGGTCAGAAAATCTTTTTCGTTGCTATTGATTTCACCTTTTTGCCATTTTAATTGGTTAATTTGTTCAAATTGATATAAAAGGCTATCTAATTGCATAAGTAATTTTTGTTTTACGATAGCGTTTACATAGTTCCAGTAGGTAGATAAAACTTGTTTTTTGAGTTGTTTTTCTTGGAATTCGTATTGCAAAATAGAACTTTGCGTTAAGGTAGTTAGGTAGTTTTTTTGATGGTGATAGAAGGAGGGAAATGCAAAGGTTTGGTTGATACTCAATTTATTATCCCAGTAGATAGAATTAAACTGTCCTAAATCGAGATTGAATTGGGTTTTGGGGATATCCAGAAAAGTATTTTGCAAGGTTTTGCGGTAGAAAATTTGTTGGTTAGAGGCTTTTAGGAGGAGTTGGTTATGGGTTGCGGTGTCTATTGCTTGTTGCCAGGAAATAGTGGATTGAGCATTTAATAGTAGGGAGCTTACCATAAAAAGAAAGCATATACTTATAAGCCGAGAATTTTTACGGATGGGGAAGTGGTAAAAAGTTTTGTAAATCAAAGGAAGTAGGAATAAAGTCAGGAAGGTAGCGATTATAAGCCCACCAATGACCACGGTAGCGAGAGGTCTTTGGACCTCAGCGCCGTTTCCGGTACTAATAGCCATAGGTAAAAAACCTAATGATGCTACTGCGGCTGTCATCAATACAGGTCTAATGCGGTGTTGTGTACCTAATTTAACTATCTCTTCTAATTTCATTTCAGGGTTTTGTTTTTGAATACTTTTAAATTCACTGATGAGAACAATTCCATTAAGCACAGCAATTCCAAATAAAGCTATGAAACCTATGCCAGCACTAATACTGAAAGGCATATCTCTTAAAGCCAAAGCAAAAATGCCACCAATAGCAGAAAGTGGTATGACACTATAAATCATGAAAGTTAATTTTAAGGACTGAAAAGCTATGTATAACAAAATACCAATAATGAAGAGGGCTGTAGGTACTGCAATACTTAAACGTTTTTTTGCAGTTTCTAAATTTTCATAAGCCCCCCCATAACTTATTACATAACCACTCGGTAAAGTAATTTTTCGTTTTATGATATTTTGTACTTCTTGAACTACACTTTCCACGTCTCGTCCTTGTATATTGAAACCAATAAAAATTCTACGCCTTCCATTTTCTCGTTGTACTTGATTTACGCTATTTTGTAAACGAATATTGGCAATTATTCTTAAAGGAATAGTATTACCGTTCGGTAATGGGATTAACAAGTTTTCCATCTCGGTGATTTGATTACGAAGGTTTTCTTGCATTTTAAGCACTAAATCAAAACGTTTTTCTTCTTCATATACTACTCCTACGTAGAGCCCTGCATAGCATGCTTGAAGGTAAGCATTGACATCTTGAACGGATAAGCTGTATTTTGCTAATTGATTTCTATCGAACTGAATAACTACTTGGGGTAAACCTTGTACTTTTTCCACGTAAATATCTGTGATGCCTTCAATCTTTTTGATAGATTGTGCTATTTTTTCTGCGTAAGTAGATAAAGTATCTAAATTTTCACCATAGATTTTACAAGCAACATCTTGTTTTACTCCGGTCATAAGTTCATTGAAACGCATTGCAACAGGATATTGAAAGCCAAAGGTTATACCGGGTAGGTAAGCATTTAAGGTATCTTGCATTTTTTGGGATAGTTCATCCCAAGTTTTTGCGCTTGTCCATTCAGATTTGTCTTTCAGGTTGATAATCATATCGGCGGCATCTAAAGGCATGGGGTCAATAGGAATTTCACTACTCCCAATCTTTCCTACAATTTTTTGTATTTCAGGGAATTTCTCTAATAAAATTTTAGTACTTTTCTGAATAGCATCAATAGTGGTGGGGAGATTACTACCAGCGAGTACGCGTGTTTCTACGGCAAAATCCCCTTCAGGAAGCTCAGGAATAAATTCTCCCCCTAACTGTGTAAATAGGTAAAAGGCTATACCCAGCAATAAAAGAGTAGTAAAGAATACAGATTTAGGGAATTTTAAGGCTTTTTGTAAGGACTTTTGGTGGTATTTAGAAAAAAAATAAACCATCTTATCGGCGAAACTAGGTTTAGGAGTAGAATTGGGTTTTAAAAGTAAAGCACACATCATGGGTACGTAAGTTAGAGAAAGCAGAAAGGCACCAATGAGAGCAAAAATAACTGTTTGAGCCATAGGCTTAAACATCTTTCCTTCAATTCCTTGTAACGTAAAAATAGGGACGTATACCATAAGGATAATCATTTGCCCAAAAACAGCACTATTCATCATTTTAGTGGCTGCCTTTTTTATGATTTCTTCTTTAGGGACATTTGCATACTCTTGTTGATGGAAGTAATGTAAAACCGCTTCAACGATGATGACAGCGCCATCCACAATCAAACCAAAATCTAATGCTCCGAGACTCATTAAATTCCCACTCACTCTAAACGTATTCATTAAAAATACAGCAAACAGCATTGATAGAGGTATTACTGAGGCTACAATCAATCCTGCCCGAATATTCCCTAAAAACAAAACTAAAATAAAAACTACAATCAAAGCTCCTTCCATCAAATTAGTAGAAACAGTATCAATAGCATTATTTACCATTTTAGTTCGGTCTAGAAAAGGAACAATTTCCAAGCCTTTAGGTAAGGTTTGTTGAATTTTATCTATTTGTTTTTTTACATTTTGAATGACTTGGCTACTGTTTTCTCCTTTCAACATCATCACAACCGCCCCCGATACTTCGCCGTAGTCATTATAAGTTAAGGCACCAAAACGAATAGCATGCCCTTCAACTACTTTAGCCACGTCCTTGATAAACAAAGGAGTTCTATTCTTTTGTATTTTGATAACCGTATTCTCAATATCTTGAATAGACTGAAAAAGCCCCTCTGTACGAATAAAAATAGCATTATTTTCTTTTTCAATATAGGAACCGCCTGAGTTTTGATTGTTACTTTCTAATGCATTGGCAATCTCTTGAAGGGTTACGTGGTAAGCACTTAAAACCAAAGGTTGGATTTGGATTTCATATTGTTTTAATTTCCCCCCAAAACTACTGACATCTGCTACGCCTTTCACACTTAAAAGTTGTTTCCTTACTATCCAATCTTGAATAGTCCTCAAATCAGATAAAGAGTAAAGATTTTCGTAACCTTTTTTAGGTTTGATGATATACTGATAAATCTCACCGAGCCCTGTAGTAACGGGAGCAAGCATAGGAGTAGCTAACCCCTTGGGAATTAGTTCTTCTGCCGCTTTTAGTTTCTCAGTAACTTGTTGCCGTGCCCAATAAATATCAGTTTCTTCTTCAAATACTAATGTAACGACAGACAATCCTAAACGAGAAAAACTTCTCATTTTTTGTAATCCAGGAATGTTCATACAGTTTTGTTCAACAGGATAGGTAATAAACCTTTCCATGTCCGTGGCACCTAATGACGGCTCAACAGTAATTATTTGTACTTGATTATCAGTGATATCCGGAACGGCATCTATTGGTAATCGTTGTAACTCCAAAATCCCAAGTAATCCTAACCCCATTACCAATACACCAATAATCCATCGATTGTATACGGAAAATGAAATAATTCTACTTAACATATGTGATAAATGAAATGGTTAATGATTTTGTATAAACAATGCTTTTAAGAATACAACTAAACAGTTATTAACGCTTTATTGAAAGCGTAAACGCAAATAAAATTTGTTGTAATGTTTAGATAGTTAATTTCATTAACCGTGGTGGTTGCCAAATAGAATTACTAAAATCTCCTTGAAAAGAGATTTCCAAATATATAGGTATTCGGAATAGTTTATCGAGATTAAAGATTATTAAATCAAAGGTGGATAAGTTTAATAGGGAGGGAGGATAGGTATGGGTGGTTTGAAAAGGTAATTGGGAGTGTTTTACAGGATCTTGGTGAGTACAATCAAAATAATGATCTACAATAAAATCTAGAAAATGGGTTTGGGGCTTTGTTTGCACAGTTTCGAAGTAATGTTGAACCAAAAGAGGGAGGTATATCAACTCGTGAATTTCTGTTTGATAGAAAACTATAAGATATAACCAAATTTTCAGGAGTCCTCTTTTCATTGTCAACGATGCAAAGATAAGAATTTTCTATTATCAAAGAACGAGTGTTACAAATATTTCAAATATTAGATTATCAATTATATATATGACAATCGATAGAAAAATCATTAGAGATTGCGGTGCCAAAAAATGAGTTGAAGAAAAAAAACGAGCTTAAAATGCTAAACAAAAATCATAAAATTAGCGAAATTATTAAATATACCTATTCAAGAGATAATGGATAAAACAAGTTTACCTTAACAGGGAATATAAAACTTATAAAAACTCTACTTATCTTTGCGCTATCAAATTATGCGTATCCTTAATCCACTTTATGATTGGGCTTTTAAGTACTTAATGGATAACAACGAAATAGCAAAAAAATTTTTAAGTATACTCCTCAAAAAGAACGTTATCCATCTTGAAAACCGTAACATAGAACTTCCTTTAATCAAAGAAGGTAATCCTTTCCTTTCCCGTTTTGATTTTAAAGCCATCATTGAAACCGAAAATAACCAACATGAAACCGTACTCATAGAAATTCAAAAATACAAAGGCACTAATCCATTAGACCGTTTCCGAACCTATCTCGGTGAAAATTATCTTAAACAAGAAACCTACAAAGATGAGAAAGGAAAGACTATCACAGAAGCCTTGCCCATCATTGCTGTTTACATTTTAGGATACTGTCCTGTTGGATTTAATGTTCCTTATGTCATTGTTCGGAATGAAGCTTATGATGGTGTTTTGGAAGAAAAAATAGCATTA